>JALNWB010000097.1 GCA_023231105.1 Ignavibacteriaceae bacterium
AATTACTCTTCTTCTTTTTCTTACTATCTTATTCGGAAATTTTGCCGAAGCAATAGCAGAAGCAAGAGGAAAAGCACAAGCTGCTTCATTACGAAAAACAAGAGAAGAAACCGAAGCAAAATTACTTCTTACCAATGGCACTATAAGAACGGTCAGTTCTTCACATTTGAAAAAGGGAGATGTTTTTGTTGCTGAGGCTGGGGATACAATTCCTATAGACGGAGAAATAATTGAAGGGATTGCGTCAATCGATGAATCGGCAATAACAGGTGAATCGGCTCCTGTAATAAGAGAAGCCGGTACCGATCATTCAAGCGTCATCGGCGGAACAAAAGTCCTATCAGATAAAATTAAAGTTGAAGTTACTACACAACCGGGTGAATCATTTCTTGATAAAATGATTTCATTGGTTGAAGGAGCGAATCGCCAGAAAACACCGAATGAAATTGCTTTAACAATTTTGTTAGCAAGTTTTACTCTTATTTTTCTGATGGTAACAGTTACATTAAAACCATTCAGCGATTACGCAAACACCACAGTTACAATCACAGCTTTAATTTCTTTATTCGTCTGTTTGATACCAACCACAATTGGCGGATTGCTTTCCGCAATTGGAATTGCCGGAATGGATCGAGCGTTGAGAGCAAATGTAATTGCCAAAAGCGGTAAAGCCGTTGAAAATGCTGGTGATATTGATGTCGTATTACTTGATAAAACGGGAACAATTACAATTGGAAATAGAAAAGCAACAAATTTTTATCCGCTTGATGGAGTAGAAAATAAAGAATTTATAAAGTATTGTTTTCTAAGTTCACTTTCGGATCCAACACCGGAAGGAAAATCGATCGTTGAACTTTCGCAAAAACTTGACCCTTTTGTTATGCAGTACAAATCAAATGGTGGTAAATTTATTGAGTTCACTGCTGAATCAAGAATGAGTGGAATTGATTTAATCGATGGAACGCAAATTCGCAAAGGCGCTTCTGATGCAATGAAAAAATGGTCAAGTAATGGTGATGTTGAAGAACTAAATACTTACATCAATGAAATTGCGGCTAAAGGTGGAACGCCTCTTGCAGTCGCTGTTAATAATAAAACCGTTGGCGTAATTCAGCTGGAAGATATTATCAAACCGGGAATTAGCGAGCGGTTTGCACGCTTGCGGAAAATGGGTGTGAAAACAGTGATGGTTACGGGTGATAATCCGTTAACTGCAAAGTTCATTGCGCATCAAGCAGGTGTTGATGATTTTATTGCCGAAGCAAAACCGGAAGACAAAATGAATTACATTCTTAAAGAGCAGAGAGAGGGTAAACTTGTTGCAATGATGGGCGACGGAACAAACGATGCCCCGGCGCTTGCCCAGGCGGATGTTGGTGTTGCAATGAATTCCGGAACGCAAGCTGCAAAAGAAGCCGCTAACATGGTTGATCTTGACAGCGATCCGACAAAACTTTTAGAAGTGATCGAAATCGGGAAGCAGCTTTTGATAACGCGCGGAAACGTTACTACATTTTCGATTGTAAATGATGTTGCAAAATATTTTGCAATCGTGCCGGCATTATTTGCGGCAACAATTCCCGGATTGAACGCACTGAATATAATGCATCTTAAAAATCCGGAGTCTGCAATTTTATCGGCGGTTATTTTTAACGCGTTTATTATTCCGGCATTGATTCCTCTTGCATTAAGAGGTGTTAAATACAAACCAATTGGTGCAACTGCATTATTAACAAGAAATTTATTGATCTATGGTTTAGGCGGATTGATCGTTCCCTTTGTTGGAATAAAGGCGATTGATCTCGTCGTCTCAATGTTTTTTTAATTGAAAGAATATAAAATGAAAATCTTTAAAGACATAAAACTTCACTTACTAACAGTAGTAATGTTTGGATTGCTTTTCCCACTAATCATTTGGGGAATTGGTTTGGTTTTTCCGAATCAAGCAAATGGTTTACCCATTTATAAAAACGGAAAATTGATTGGATTTGAAAACATCGGGCAAAATTTTCATTCCGATAAATATTTTTGGGGAAGACCTTCTGCAGTTGATTATAATGCCGCATCTGCGGGTGGTTCAAATAAAGGACCGACTAATCAGGAATATTTAACCCACGTAGGAAAAAGAGCAAAAGAATTCTTAGATAAAAATCCTGAAGTAAAAAGAAATGAAATCCCTTCTGATTTACTAACCGCATCCGGTTCAGGAATTGATCCGCACATTTCTCCGCAAGCTGCTTTTATACAAACACCAAGAATTGCGAAAGAAAGAAATCTTGATAGACAAAAAGTAAAACAATTAGTTATCGACCATATTGAAAAACCATTGCTTGGTTTATTCGGAACGGAAAGAGTGAATGTTCTGAAATTGAATCTTGCATTAGATGAATTAAAAAAGAATTAATTTAAGTACAACAATTTATTTTTATGGAACCGCAAATATCCATATCGGCAGAAAGGTTTTTAAATCTTATCCGTTCTTCTAAACGGGGCAAGTTAAAAATATATATTGGAATGGCGGCAGGCGTGGGTAAAACCTACAGAATGCTGCTTGAAGGAAAAGAACTTTCTGATAGCAAAGTTGATGTTGTGGTCGGTTACATTGAGACACACGGAAGAAAAGAAACTGAGAAGCTGGTAGCGGGACTTCCGATAATAGAGAGAAAAAAATTATTCTACAAAGGAAAACAACTTGAAGAAATGGATGTTGACTCAATCCTGCTTCAAAAACCGGTGGTAGTTTTAGTTGATGAACTTGCACACACAAATATTCCCGGTTCCAAAAATGAAAAGAGATGGCAGGATGTAAATGAATTGATGGAAGCCGGAATAAACGTTATCAGTACGGTAAATATTCAGCATATTGAAAGTATAAATGAGCAAGTTGAAAAGATAACGGGAATAAGAATAACGGAGCGGGTTCCCGATAGCGTAATTCATTCCGCGGATGAAGTAGTAAATGTCGATCTGACAATTGAAGAATTGATTGACCGGTTGAAAGAGGGTAAGATTTACGATATGAAAAAAGTCCCAATCGCATTGCAAAACTTTTTTCAAAAAGATAAATTGTTACAGCTTCGTGATCTGGCATTAAAGGAAGTTTCCCGTCAGGTTGAAAGAAAAATAATGAGGGAAATCCCTCTTCCCTCTCGTGAAAGACTAAATGCGATTGTCACCGCGATAAGTACAAATAACACCTCGGGGAAAAAGTTGATTAGAAGATCTTCAAGGTTGGCGGCAATTTACAATTCCAAATGGTTCGTAGTTTATGTTCAGACTGATAAAGAAAAGGCGGATACAATCGATCCAAAAGTGCAGCGATATTTATTAAATAATTTTAAACTTGCCGCTGAACTTGGAGCTGAAGTGGTGGAATTAAGCAGTAATGAAATTGCAAAATCAATTGTGGAATTTGCTAAAGAAAAAGAAGCCGCGTTAATTGTAATTGGGAAACCGATATTTTCTATCCTCTATAGATTAAAGCCGAAAAATTTTTTTCGCGAATTATCATATTTAACTTCAAAAGAAAACATAGATATTTTGATGGTGTCAGCAGATGAAAACATTAAAAAGTAAAATCAGCCTCGGTGTAATATTCCTATTCGTGGTAATCTTACTGTTGAGTGTGCTCGGAATACTATTCATTAATCAACTCGCGCAAAAATCCAAAGGAACAATTGTAGATAATTATTCCTCAGTTAATTATATGATGAATATGATTAGTGAATTGGATGATTTCAATACTTTTCAACTAAAAAACCTTGAGAAGAAAAGTTTTGTTGATAGTGCGGCAGATAACAAATATCAGGACTCAAAAAATATTTTTGAAAAAAACCTTCAGTTCGAATCTGGAATTATTACAGAAATTGGTGAAGGAGAACTTGTAAACCAATTACATTCGGCATATAGAGATTACCTAAGTACCTATGAACAATTAAAAAATAATCATCAGCTAAAAGAAAAAGATTATGAGATATTGCGCAAAAGATTTTTATCTGTCAGGAAAATAATTCTCAATATCTATCATCTGAACATGACGGCGATAAGTCATAAAACAAATAAATTGCAAACGACAGCCGACGAAGTAACCTTGTACATGTCGATTGTTGCAACAGTAAGTATCCTTATCACCTTATCATTTATTTTTACTTTCCCCTCAGGCATAGTGGGACCAATCAAGGAACTTACGGAAAAGATTAAATCAATAAGTGAAAAAAACTACGATCAAAAACTTGAAATCAATTCAAATGACGAGTTAGGTGAACTGGCTCATGCATTCAATGTAATGGCGGCAAGATTAAAACTTTACGATGCCAAACAAATCGATCAACTTTTATTTGAACAGAAAAGGTTGGAAACTGTAGTACATACTTTTGAAGACGGTATATTGTTTATCGACGAAAATTTGAAAGTAGTGCTGGTGAATAATATGATACTTCAACTTACGGGATTAAAAGAGAAAGATGTTTTACATCATTATATCCCGGAGATATCAGGTTATAATGATTTGATAAAAGAAATTTACAAAACTGTTTCGTTGAAAAATTCCGATAGTGAAGTTGAAATAAAACCGATAAGAATCGTCCAGGGCGGGAAAGAATTCTTTTTCAATATTGAGACTGAAGATATCAACACTTATGCTGAGTCAGAAAAGAAAGAAACTTTTATTGGTAATTTGATTTTGTTAAAGAACATTACAAAATACCAAGAGCGGGATAAAGCAAAAACAAATTTACTCGCTACGGCTTCACACGAACTCAAAACGCCATTGTCATCCATTAACTTAAGTTTGAAATTACTTGATGATAAACGCGTTGGGGTACTAAACGAAGAGCAAAAAGAAATAATAAGCGCCTTGAGACAACACAGCAATAGATTATCCAGGGTAATAAATGAGCTGTTGGATTATTCACAAATTGAAACCGGGAATATTCGGTTGAAGTTTTCTTCGGTAAAACCGGATATCGTTTTAGATATCGGGGTAACTGCTTTAATGATGCAAGTCTCCGAAAAGAATATTGATCTGCAAACCATTGTTGAAGAAGACTTGCCTGAAATTCATGCTGATCTTGAAAAATTAGTATTTGTTTTCATCAACATCTTAAACAATGCAATTAGATATTCAAAAAAAGGAGATGAAATAAAAATAGAAGTAAAGAAGGTTGATAACGATGTTCTATTCTCCATAAAAGATTCCGGACCTGGAATATCAAAAGAGGATAAGGAAAAATTGTTTCAAAGATTTACCCAAGTGGGTGAAATATCCAAACAAGGGTGGGGTTTAGGTTTGGCTATTTCGAGAGAATTTTTGCACGCTCAGAACGGTAGAATATGGGTCGAAAGTGAATTAGGTAAAGGAAGTAAATTTATTTTCAGCATTCCGGGGATTACTCATTTGTCTAAATGATAATTCTCCATTTACGCCAAATACGCGCTAACTAATTTTTCTTTGCCGAGAGTATTTACCAAAAGAACTTCATCGTAGCTTGCCGGTTTTTCATTTTCACCAAAGAAGTCTGTTGCGTTTCTCTCCTTCTGCGTAATTGATTTTGCTCGCTCGGCGGTGAGCACCGAGAGTGTATCAACAATGATATTATTACCGCTTTCCGCATCAACCTTCCCTTCTATTACGTAGGGTCCCATTGACATCGTGAGTTCTGCGAACTGTGAATACGCTTTCGGAAAGATCACCGCTTCAAATGTTCCGGTAAGGTCTTCCAGCGAAAGAAATTTCATAATTTCACCTTTGCTCGTTTTAATCCGCTTCGAAGCCATGTACCAGCCGATCATTTTTATTCTCCGGTTGTGGTATTTAAACATATCGGCTGATTGAATAATATCTTTTGCAGCAACCGCCGTATCAAAAAATTGTAACGGATGCTGCGAGATCATATAACCGAAAAGTTCATATTCATAGAGACTTTTTTCTTCCGGAGAAAAATCTGTTTGGGTTATCATTTCTTTTTCTAACCTGATCGTCTCATTGGCAAATAGGTCATTATTGTATGCGTCGAGAATTCTTTTATTTTTAAAATAGAGATCAAGCAGACGAAGCAGCGTGGGTCTCGTTAATCCGAAGCAGTCCATCGCACCGCATTTTATTAGAGACTCCGTCCGTTCATGCCCCAGACGGGTGCGAACAAGAAAATCCACAAGCGAAACATATTTTCCGTTCTCATTTCTTTCTTCCACAATTGTTCCTGCCAAGCTCTCTTCAAAATTTTTTATCGCAATAAAACCGATTCTTATTTCTTGATTCTTTCCCAAATATCCGTACGCACTTTCATTAACATCCGGAAGCAATAATTTTAATCCGCACCGCTGCGCTTCAGTTATATAAACCGCCGTCGAATAATATCCGCCGCCGTTGTTCAACACTCCCGCCATAAACTCAGCCGGATAATGAGCTTTCAAGTAAGCAACCTGGAACGAAAGCAACGCGAATGAAGCGCTGTGGGCTTTGCAGAATGCATATCCCGCAAATGATTCAATCTGTTTCCATAATGCTTGCGATACCGTTTCCGAATATTTCTTTTCTTTGCAACAACTAAAGAACCGGTCACTGATCATCTGCATGGCTTTGTGAGAACGCATCTTTCCGCTCATCGCCCGTCTCAGCAAGTCGGCTTCTTCCAGCGTTAATCCTACAACATGGTGAGCAACTTTAATGACGTCTTCCTGATAGATCATCACCCCGTACGTTTCACCTAATATTTCTTTCATTTGAGGAATAAGATATTTCCTCCGCCTCGGATCTTTGTGGCGTTCGATAAACTCTTTCATCATTCCGCTTTCTGCCACTCCGGGACGAATGATTGATGAAACCGCCGTGAGCATTTCAAACGTATCGCAGTTAGTTCTCTTTAGTAGTGATCTCATTCCAGGACTTTCGATATAAAAACAGCCGATCGTTCTTCCTTCGCGGATAAGTTTGCGGGTCTTTCCGTCGGCAAATACCTTTTTGTAATTGAAGAGATCAAAACCGGTGCTTTTTATCTTGCGCTGGACCGCATCGTATATTTTAGAGACTTGTTGTTTACCCGGCGGTCTATAATCTGCCATGCTAATGAGTTTTGTCTTGCTTGATTCCATTTTATTTGCCATATTATAGGTGAACATTTGCGCACTAATATATAAAGGAACTTGAAGAGAATCAAGTGCTAAAACGAGCGTAAAAGTCGATTAGTTGTGAAGACGATGGTGAGAAGTAACCTATTTGAAAAGTTCCGAATGGGAACCAGTTCTTTCTAAATACAGAGCATCGTTTGTGAGGCGGTAGATTAAGAGCCAGTCCGGTTCAACATGGCAATCGCGATGATTTTGCCATTTCCCGGCTAATTTGTGGTCTCGATATTTTGGTTCTAATGGCTGGTTTTTAAGAAGTATTTCAAGTATCGTTTCAAGTAGATGAATGTCTTTCCCCTGGCTCTGGATTTTTTTGAAGTCCTTTTTGAATTGAGAAGAGTATACGAGTCTCAATTCTTCAGTTCCTCAAAAAGTTTATTAACATCGGAAACTTCATGCAGGTCTTCACCATTCTCGGACTTACGTAATGTTTCTTCAGTCAAATTGTTAGGAATTTTTATCTCAAAAGGAATTCCATTAGTTAGAGAAACTTGTGTCAAAAATAAAGAAACAGCTTCAGACATCGAGATGTTCAGTTTATTAAGAATTCGTTGAGCTTTACTCTTTACACTTGGGTCGATTCTTGCTTGTATTGTTGCGGTCTTATTCATTTTCTTCTTTCGTCTACTGTGTAATTACAATCGCACTACAAGTATAAGGTTTATTTCATTTTTTGTCAAGAACAAAATTTCAGTAACGAAGCCAATAAAGAGGCGAAAACGATTAAGAACAAGATTATGATTAAGACTTTTCTTCTGGTAATTGCGCAAGATGAGTTGAAAGTCAAGAAACAATTGAACTATGTTTACACTTCATGCACATTCAAACTATTCTTTGCTTAACGGAACGATTCGCATTGCCGAGTTAGTTTCTTTTGCAAAAAAACATGGGAGCGCTTACGCGGCTTTGACCGATACGAATTCTATGTACGGCTTAATTAAATTTGCAAAAGAATGCGAGGAGCAAAATATTAAACCGGTTCTCGGCAGTTTTATTGATGATCCGAAGGAGAAGAGTTTGTCCGCCGTTTTTCTGGCAAAGAATAACGAAGGTTACGCTCATCTTTGCAGAATTATCACTTCGCGGAAATTGAAAGAAGATTTCTCTTTAATTGATCTGCTCAATGAACCGCTTAATAATCTTTATGTTCTTACTTCCTCACTCGATCTCCTAAAAAAAATACGGATTGATCTGCCGCTAAGACAAAATCTTTTTGTTGAGTTGATCGTTACCCGAAAAACCAAAAGTAAAACGCGCGAGCTTTATGAATTTGCAAAGGCAAACAAACTTCAAATTGTTGCTTCGCATCCCGCTTATTTTTTAAGCCGTGAGGATTTTCTTCTGCACAAAGTGGTAACTGCAATCAGGCTAAATTCCGGGATAACAAATTTGCCGGAAGATGCTGTAGTCGATGAAGAATTCCACTTGCTCACTCCCGATGATTTTGCGCAAACGTGGAAAGCCTTGCCGGAAGCGGTTTGGAATGCCGACCGTATCGCGCAAACATGTAATGTTGATTTGAAGTTTGGAGAATATAAATTTCCTACGTACACTTTGCCAGCTGACGAAAGCGCATTCTCATATTTATGGAAAATCGCTTTCGAAGGTTTGTCAAACCGTTATCAACCTATTACGGAGCAGGCAATTAAACGGCTCCAATATGAGCTTGAAGTGATTGATGAACTTGGTTTTAGCGATTACTTTTTAATTGTGTGGGACATTATCCGCGAAGCGAAGAACAGAGGCATTATGCACATCGGAAGAGGTTCGGCTGCAAATAGTCTCGTCTCATTTTGCCTCGGATTTACTGAAGTTGATCCGATAGAACAAAATTTATACTTCGAACGATTCTTAAACAGAGGAAGAACTTCACCGCCCGATGTGGACCTTGATTTTTCATGGAAGGAGCGCGATTCCATTATCAAATATGTTTTTGAAAGATACGGGTATGATAAAGTTGCGATGATCTCCACAACGGTAACATTCAGGGCAAGGTCAGCATTCCGCGAAGTTGCAAAAGCTTTCGGTATTTCAAATTCGGAAATTTCTAAGTACAGTAAATTTATTCCCTGGTCAACGGCGCACAGTTTGCCGAACATTGCGGAGAAGTTTCCTGAAACACGCTCGCTTGATTTTACACACGAACCGTGGAAATCAATTGTTTCCATCGCTTCTAAACTGGCGGAATTTCCGCGGCACATTAGTATTCACCCGAGCGGAATAATTATAACGAAAAACAAAATGACAGATTACGTAGCGCTGGAATACGCTAAGAATAAAGGGCTCGGATTGATCGTTACACAGCCCGATATGTATTCCATTGAAGATATTGGGTTGATAAAAATAGATTTACTGAGCCAGCGCTCGCTCGGCGTGCTGAAGGAAACGATGAAAATGCTAAACGAATCGGTATTGGATAGAAATGCTTCAGCAAATATTTTCCAGTTGAATTAAGTTTCCGGAAACCCCGTTATTGAATTTTGTCGTGTCCTGAATAATGTTACTCCACAAACAATCCACTTGCCGGCATGCATGAAATTTAATTGGGAATACTGGTTCCATTCGATCGCGCATCTCCAAAATTTCATCCCTTTTTCAAACACTAACCTTCTTCTTTATAACTGCGGCAACAACAAGCGAGGTTACTGTTCCCATCGCCAACGCTCCAAATATTCCCTGAAGGATATAACTCTTTAAGTTGAAATAATCCTTTGCTTCCTGCGGCTGCATCTTCCCCATCTTTACAGAATAATTTTGAAAGTCGGTGAAGAAATGAGGATTGATGAGATAGTGAAAAATTAAAATCACCAGCGGACTAATTACCGCAACAACAACCGAAACGAGAACACCGGTTAAAAGCGCCTTCAAGAAAGTTATCTCTCCGCCAAGTTCACTTCTTTTGGTAAGAATGGCGTATGCCATAATAACGATTGCCGGTACTGCAAAGAAATTTGATATTACAGCATACAGATTGATAAAAGTCGTCTGCAGACCGAACACAAATTCAAACACTAACCAAAACAGTTGGGCTGCAGAGAAAAGCAGACCAAATTTTATTTCAGTCTTCATACTACTCCTTACCTATTCTTCATCGCTTCGTAATTTTTCAAGGACGCTAAAATCTTCAAGAGTTGTTGTATCGCCAACAACAGTTCCGCTTGTGGCAATTTCTCTTAACAACCGGCGCATAATTTTTCCGCTTCTTGTTTTCGGTAATCCTTCGGAGAATCTTATTTCATCGGGTTTGGCAATATGTCCAATTTCTTGAGCGACATGATTTCGCAATTCTTCTTTTAAAAGAAGAGATGGAATTTTTGTGTTTTCAAGCGTAACAAATGCAACGATGGCGCTTCCTTTTATTTCATCTGGGCGAGCAACAACAGCCGCTTCCGCAACATCACGATGACTGACAAGAGCGCTTTCTATTTCAGCCGTTCCCAAACGATGTCCGGCTACGTTAATAACATCATCAACTCTTCCCATTACCCAGAAATAACCGTCACTATCTTTTCGCGCGCCGTCACCGGTAAAGTAATATCCTTTATAATCGCCGAAGTATTGTTTTTTGAATCTTTGATTATCACCATAAATTGTTCTTAGCATTGAGGGCCATGTATCTTTAATGATGAGAAATCCTCCTGAACCCGCAGGTACCGGTTTTCCTTTTCTATCAACTACCTCCGGAAGAACACCGAACATCGGCAGTGTACAAGAACCAGGTTTAGTGGGTGTTATTCCCGGAAGGGGCGAAATCATAATAGAACCGGTTTCCGTTTGCCACCAGGTATCTACAATCGGACATTTACTTTTACCAATAATTTTATGATACCACATCCACGCTTCAGGATTTATCGGTTCACCAACTGTTCCTAACAAACGTAAACTTGATAAATTATGTTTCAACACCCATTGCTCACCCCAGCGGATAAACGCGCGAATAGCGGTCGGCGCAGTGTAAAAAATATTGATTTTATATTTATCGATGATTCGCCAATATCTATCAGGCTCCGGATGATTGGGCGCTCCTTCATACATAACCGAAGTTGCACCATTAAGCATTGGTCCATATACTACATATGTATGACCCGTTACCCAGCCAATATCTGCGGTACACCAAAAGATGTCTTCATCTTTTAAATCGAAAACCGTTTTAGTTGTTAAATAAGCATTAACCATGTAACCGGCGGTTGTATGTAGAATTCCCTTCGGCTTGCCGGTTGTGCCTGAAGTATAGAGAATAAAAAGAGGGTGTTCGGAATCCACTTGAGTAGCTTCGTTCTGATCATTCACCGATTGCATGATTTCATGCCACCAGTGATCCCGTCCAGGTGACATCGAAATATTTGAATCGGGAATTCTCCGGTAAACAACAACATTTTCTACAGTTGAAGTTCCTTCCAAAGCTTTGTCAACAGCGGGTTTTAAATAAACTAAATTTCCCCGGCGTAGTGCAGCATCTTGTGTAATTACAAGTTTTGCTTGCGCATCATTAATTCTATCTTTTAATGCTTCGGCACTAAAACCACCGAAGACAACCGTATGCACAGCGCCGACACGTGCACAAGCCAATATAGCAATTGCAAGTTCCGGCACCATTCCCATATAAACAGCTACGCGGTCTCCTTTGGTTACGCCTAATTGTTTTAAAACATTCGCAAACTTGCACACCTCGCGGAACATAACCTGATATGTAAGGATGCGGGTTTCGCCCGGTTCACCTTCCCAAATAATTGCGGCTTTATTTCTCCGCCAGGTGTTTAAATGGCGGTCAAGACAGTTATAACTTAAATTAGTTTTGCCGCCGATATACCATTTTGCATGCGGCGGATTCCATTGCTTTACTTTCGTCCAATACTTAAACCAATGGAATTCACCTGCAACTTCTCCCCAAAATTTTTCCGGGTTGAGGATCGATTCCTTGTACATCTTTTTATAAAGCGCCATCGATTTGATGTTAGCGCTTTTCGTAAATTCTTTATCAGGATGAAACACACGTTTTTCGTCCATCACCGATGTTATATTTTCCTGGGACTGCGTCTGAGAACTATTCTTCATTCCGGCTCCTCTTTGAAATAAATGAATTACGCTTGTAAAATAGAAATTGAAATGAAAAAATCAAATAGAATTGAAATGAATTTTAAGAGAAAAGAGAATCGCTAAGAGATGGTTTAATCTTCGTCTTCGGATGGATTGAGAAATATTTGGTCTTCGGAGATGAATACTTTGGAACAAAGTTCTCCGTTAAACTTGCCGGTTTTTTTGCAGTTGTCAAAATTGGCCTGTATTTTTTTCTTGTTTTTACTTTTTGGTGTAAATACAAAACTTTCCAATGCGTTATCACACTCTGTACAGAATTCAAGGGATAAATCCGGTTTTTCTTCTTTATTTGTCTTTTTTGTTTTCATAGTTAACTCGTAGTGTAAAAATAATCGTAAAGCTGTTAATATAAAAATACAATCGAACTTGATTAATAACTCAGTTCACCGTATTTCCTCTTAAAATATTTCCTATTAAATCAAACACAGGGTTAAGTCATAAAGTTCAAACCATTTTCATAGAAATTCTTCATCTCCGGCAATTGACCAATGTAAATGACCATTGATTAATGACCAAGAATTACCCATCGCTTTTTCTCTTTGCAGAAATGAAAATGAAGTGTATTTTTGAACTGAAAATATTTATCGAGTTGATCCCTTAAAAGACAACTACGGTTTTCACAAATTAATAATTTAGGACTTGACTCCGGCATCGGAGCAGATATCTATGCAAACAAGAAAACATTTCCCCGTTTTTCCGTTTGATTTCTCAACCGGAATCCAAACTACTTCAACTTCATTCTATCAAATCGATCATTTGAAATTTCAAATCGTTTCAAGCTTGAGGCAAAAATGAAAACCGTGCAAGAATTTTCATCCATGAAGCTTGCCGGCAAAAAAATTTCCATCGTTACTTGTTACGACCATTGGTCAGCTTTGATACTTGAAGAAAGCGATGTTGATGCGGTATTGGTTGGCGATAGCGCCGCAATGGTGATGCACGGCTTTGAAACCACCATCAACGCAGAACTTGAAATGATGCGTTATCATGTTGCCGCCGTAAAAAGAGGATTGAGAAATAAATTTCTCATAGCTGATCTTCCATTCTTAGCTCATAAAAAAGGTTTGGCATTTTTAACTAATGCTGTTGATGTTTTGATGAAAGCCGGAGCGCAAGCAGTAAAACTTGAAGGCGCGGAGCAAAACATCGAGAGCATTAAACATTTAGTTTCTGCAGGGGTTCCGGTAATGGGACATCTTGGTTTAACACCGCAATCAATTAACAAACTCGGTGGAAATAAATTACAGGGAAATGATGAAACCTCTTCCGAGAGAATTTTAAGAGATGCAAAATTACTTGAAGAGTCCGGTTGTTTTTCGATCGTTCTAGAGATGGTTCCGACAACATTGGCAAAAACAATTACTGAAACTTTGTCTATTCCCACAATTGGTATTGGTGCAGGCGTTCATACAAGCGGACAAGTTTTAGTGCTTCAAGATTTATTAGGATGCTCGAAAGAATTTAATCCGAAATTCCTACGCAAATATTTAGATGGTTTTTCTCTGATTAAATCAGCTTTGAACGCTTATAGCTCGGATGTTAGAGAGCAAAAATTTCCTTCGGAAAAGGAGAGTTACTAATGACGCGAGTTATCAAAACAGTTAAAGAGTGGAATGAACTTTATAAATCAGAAAATTTATCCGCGTCTCAACTTGGCTTTGTGCCTACAATGGGAGCGCTGCATAGAGGACATGCTTCATTAATTGAAAAATCTGTTGCTGATAATCGCAAAACTGCCGTCTCGATATTTGTGAATCCAACACAATTCAACGATTCAAACGATCTTCAAAAATATCCAAAAACGTTTGAACAAGATTTTAGAATGATGGAAGAATTGGATGTGGATTTTCTTTTCTTTCCACAGTATGAGGAACTTTATGCGGACAATTTCATTTATCAAGTTCATGAAAATTCGTTAAGCAAAATTTTATGCGGCGCCTTCCGCAGCGGACACTTTGACGGTGTGTTGACCATTGTGTTGAAATTATTAAACATTATAAAACCGGCGCGCGCTTATTTCGGAGAGAAGGATTATCAACAGTACAAATTGATAAAGGGAATGGCTGAAGCTTTTTTCTTGCAAACGGAAATAATCGCATGCCCAACTATGCGGGATGAAGACGGACTTGCATTGAGTTCACGCAATTTGCTTCTCTCTCCGGAAGAAAGAAAATTTGCTCTCAATTTTCCAAAGTTGTTAAAAGCAGATAAATCTTGCGATGAAATAAAATCTGAATTGAAGCAACTCGGCTTCACGGTTGATTATATTGAAGAATACGACGGCAGACGTCTTGGCGCTGTTTATGCCGGAAAGGTGAGGTTGATTGATAATGTCAAATTATAAAATTCTTTTTAAGATCACCGGTTCAATTGCTGCCTACAAAAGCGCTTATCTAATTTCAATACTTGTTCAAAATGGTTTTGAAGTTAAAGTTGTTGCAACCGATTACGCACTCAAGTTTATCGGCAAAGCAACACTCGAAGGATTAACCGGGAATAAAGTTTTTACCGATTCGTTTGAAGAGGGAGAGATGATGAGTCATATCAATCTCAACAAATGGGCTGATCTGACTATCATTTGCCCCGCAACCGCAAACACAATAAATAAACTTGCCGCCGGAATTGCGGACAATCTGCTAACATCTTTGTTTCTTGCTCATGACCGTAATAAACCATATTTGATTGCTCCGGCAATGAACA
>JALNWB010000098.1 GCA_023231105.1 Ignavibacteriaceae bacterium
AAAAGTATTAGTTGTTGATGATAACGAAGATATCTTACTTGCTGTAAAATTACTTTTAAAACCCTACGCTTCAGTAATTCTTACTGAAAATAATCCGAACAAAATTTATTCGATTCTGCAGGATCAAACATTTGATGTGATCTTCCTGGATATGAATTATTCAAAAGACACTACCAGCGGACATGAAGGTTTCTTCTGGTTAAAAGAAATTATGAAACTCGATTATAAGGCGGTTGTTGTTCTTATAACAGCCTATGGCGATGTTGATACGGCGGTGAGAGCTATAAAAGAAGGGGCAACTGATTTTGTTCTTAAACCCTGGCAAAACGAAAAATTTATTGCCACGTTTAATTCCGCGTTAAAACTTCGCGAATCCCGAGATGAATTGGAAAAGATGAAAACAAAGCAGAGTTTCATAAATCAAATATCGGGTAACGGTTTAGATGAAATTATTGGAATTTCCGAGCCAATGCAAAAAGTATTCAATACTATTCAAAAAGTGGCTGAGACTGATGCAAACGTTTTGATACTTGGAGAAAACGGAACGGGTAAAGAATTAGCGGCTCGCGCAATTCATAAACACTCTAAAAGAGCAAAAGAAATTTTTATAAGCGTGGATATCGGTTCACTTACCCAGTCGCTTTTTGAAAGTGAACTCTTTGGTTACACTAAAGGAGCGTTCACTGACGCGAAAGAGGATCATATCGGAAGGTTTGAGTTATCAAGCGGCGGAACTCTTTTTTTAGACGAGATAGGAAATCTACCGCCGGAAATGCAGTCGAAACTTTTAACGGTTATTCAGAATAAGGAAGTTTTTCGTGTCGGGTCATCCAAGCCGATTCCAATTGATAGCCGGATGATTTGCGCTACAAATGCTCCTGTATATGAACAGGTTGCGGCAAATAAATTCAGACAAGATCTACTTTACCGGATCAACACAGTTGAAATTCACCTTCCTCCTTTAAGAGAACGGAAAGGAGATATTCCTCTTCTAACAGAATATTTTTTGTCGATCTACAAAAGAAAATATAATAAACCGGATTTGACAATTGATCCGGTAACCATAAGATATTTTGAAAACTATGAATGGCCAGGCAATATCCGAGAACTTCAACACGCGATTGAAAGAAGCGTGATTCTTTGCGATTCGCATACACTAAAGCTCGCGGATATTTCTTTACTCCCAAGTTCAAACACCGGCAATGATGAATCGTTTAATACGATGAATCTGGAAGAGATTGAGAAATTGATAATTCAGAAAGCGCTCCTCAAGTTCGACGGCAACGTTTCGAAAGCCGCGAAAGAACTTGGACTTACCAGGACGTCTCTCTACCGCAGAATGGAAAAACACGGACTTTAATGTGAAGAATTTTAATCTACGAGTTACGCTAAGAATTATATTTTTATCCGCAATAATTTTCTTTGCGGCATATTTTATATTTCTCAAAAACTATAGTGTATCCGGCATGCTCACTCTCGCCGCATTATATCAGGGCTACTCATTAATTAGATTTATCAACCATACCAATAGAAAAGTAACGGATTTTTTACGCGGTATTAATTACTCTGACTTCACACAAAATGTTCGGCTTGGAAAACTTGGCGGAACATTTGTTGAACTTGCCGAAGAAATGAACAAGCTTCTAAATAAGTATAAAGATATTCGATTCGAAAAAGAAGAAAATTTGCGCTATCTGCAAACCATTGTTGAGCATGTGGGAATTGGTCTAATTGTTTTTGATGCGAAAGGTTCCGTAGAATTATTAAACAAAGCCGCAAAAAAGATTCTTAAACTCACACACCTTCAAAACATTTCTACCCTTGATGAAAAACATAACGGCTTTGGACAATTTCTTTTTCAATTAAATGCCAAAAAGCATACTACATTTAAATTATTTAATAATGGAGAAACAATTCAGCTCATGGTTCAAAGCACCTGGTTTAGAATGAAAGATCAGAATCTAAGACTAATTTCTTTCTACAATATTCAATCGGAACTAGAAGAAAAAGAAATTGAAGCATGGCAAAAACTTATCCGCGTTCTTACACACGAGATAATGAATTCAATTACTCCGATCTCATCACTGGCTTCAACAGCAGCGGGACTAATCAAGAATTCGGATCAAGAGAAGATAAATAAAGAATCGCTCGAAGATATTGAGAATGCGTTAACCACCATCCACCGCCGCAGCGATGGACTGACTTTATTCATAAACAAGTTCAGAGATCTTTCAAAAATTCCGAAACCAAATTTTCAAACGATCTCTGTACCGGAATTATTTTACCGCGTACGCCTTTTAACAGGACAATTAATTTCGTCATCCAATATTCAATTATCTGTTTCAGTAAAGCCTGAAAACCTCGAAATAATAGCTGATCCCGACTTGATCGAGCATGTATTGATCAATCTGGTCAACAATGCTGTTCATGCTTTAAGAGAAACAGAGAGCGGTATTATTCAACTAACGGCTGAAATAAACGAAAGAGGAAGAGCCGTACTGAAGGTTATCGACAACGGCTGTGGTATTTCTGAAGATGTGCTTGATAAAGTATTTGTTCCGTTCTTTACAACAAAGCAGGAAGGTTCGGGTATCGGATTAAGTATATCTCAAAGTATAATCCGCGCTCATGGGGGAAGTATTTGGGTACAATCCAAACCAAATAAAGGAACTGTTTTTACGTTGCGTTTATGATAAATGAAAAAGCCCGAAAACAATGTTTTCAGGCTTATTTTTTAGGGGCGGAGAGACAGGGACTATTACCCCCGCTCTAAATCTTTCGATTTTAGCGAAAAAACAAAGCATTTTAAGTTACGTTACCGAAAAGTTACCAAATTTCATTTTTAAGGTGAAATTAATACACAACAAAACCCACCCCGAGCGACAATTTGAAAAAAGATGAAAGATTTATTGGTCCAGACCTTGACTTCTGGACTCTTAAATCCGATATTATGTTATGGGGAAATTAAAACTGCAACTCGACAACCGACAACAACCTTAACAGGTTTATTAACTTCTAAACAAAGGTACTATTTATGGAAAAACAATTTTCAACAATTGATTTTTATGCGGCAGCTGCGCTCGTGGCAGAAAATTATGAGCTTGTCGATTATTACAGACTAGGTGGTTTCACAACCTTTCTGTTCAACGAAACACCCGACCTTAATAATTATATCAAAAATACTACTCAGAAAAAGCTCTTATCGAACCTACAAAATTCGGGAGAGCTATTAAAAATTTGAAATCGCTTATTCACAGCATTTCATTATCAACTTCTAAACCGGTAAACAACAATGCATTCAATAATAACAAAGGCACAAAATGATACTTTAGTATATTCAACAAATCCCGCCGTCACTCCGGAGATGACAAAACATGAAGGTGCAACGCAAACGAGGGGGTGGCAAAAAAAGACAATTCTTTGGAACGAAGAAGCTTTAACAAACATGGTAAGAAGTGAAGCTTATTGTCAGTCTGTCTTCATTAATGAAGAAAAAGTTAAAAACAGCGTAACTGATATGCACTTCTTTGCAGTAGATTTTGATAAAGGAGAGACAACTTTTGAAAAGTATAAAAGCGATAAACTTTCAACATTCGAGTTTACTGCTTTTATGCACACAACTGTCAACCATCAGAAAGAACTTAAGGAAATTGTAGATGGTGAAGAAGTTATCTATCCACCGAGAGACAAGTTCAGAGTTATCATTCCCTTGTCTGGATCAATAACAAATTCACAAGCCGAGTCTTTGAAAAGTTCTGGTCTTATACAGACCCTCTTTTCCATGAATGTTGATGATATCGATATGAGTTTCATTGACAGTAATAGATACTTCAAACAAAATCCAGATGCCAAAGTTTACTTTCATAAAAAAGAAGACCTCTTAAACACGGATTATCTTTTAGAGAACATTGAACAGAAAAAGAAAGTGAGCCGCGGACCATCCAAGAAAACAAAATTTGGCAACAACGATATTTTAAGAAAACACGATCTGACAGAAATTAAGGTTGCTGACGTAAAACAGAAAGAAAGGATCTTCTGCCCATTCTGTGACGTAACTAAACGAACTCATCCCAATGATGCTAATGCTTTCATTGATGTTAATCCAGCGGGAACAAAATACATCTTCTGCTCAAGTGAACAGAAGACTTACTGGCAAGAAGCTTCTGATGTTGATTTAGAAAAATGTAAGCTCTTCTGGAACGCTTCCTTAGGCTGTCCTTCAATGGTTGGGTATGAGTCCATGTCGAAAACCGATGACAGTGTTTATTATGTTTTTAAGAACGACGGTGATTTCAAGAACTACTGCTGTCAAAACCAAATCAACCCCTCGATCAAAGACTATCTCCCAAGAAGGGAAATTATTTTTAATCCAGGATTACCTTCGGGATTGACCGAAAAGTATTACAATCTCTTCGTAGAGACAAAATATATGAAGAAAGATTATTCGACTCTTCCGAGGGTCGGTTTGGTTGGGTTGGTTGGTTTGCTGAGCAACCGCACTCCGCTAATCGCAGAACTTTTACTAAATATTTTCGGTGAAGAGGAGTACGTCGAGAGATTCCTAAACTGGATTGCTTTTTTACTTAAAGAAAGAGGAAAGGCAGATACAGCATGGATGATCACTTCGGAGGAAGAAGGAGTTGGTAAAGACCTTATGTTCAACAGGATCCTAAAACCTTTGTTCGGTGAAAAGCAGAGCCAGCTAGTAAATGGAAAAAGGATTGCCAAGGATTTTAATAATCAAGATATGAACTGTTTTCTCCGCGGATATAACGAAGTCTTTTCGTCTGGAGATAAAACTGGAAACATTTCGAGAAAAGAATGGCTAAAGGATGCGATCACTTCACGAAAACAAACCATTGAATATAAATGTAAGGACACTTTTGAAGCAGATAACTTTATGAATTTCATATTGTTCTCCAACAACGAGAGTCCAATCCTTCTTAATGATAAAGATAGAAGATTCAATGTTATAATAAATCTAAAAGCAAAAAAAGTTAGGGCTTTAAGTTTTTTTAGAGGGCAGAAGTTTCTGGAAGATGATCTTGCAAAAGAACTTGCTGATTTTGCAGAAATCATTTTCACGATAGACTATGATGTTGACCTTGCAAACACGCCATTGGATTCAGAGGCAAAGCAAAACCTAGTAGCAATGTCGAGTAATCCGTATGACGATTTTGTTAAAGCGGTAAAGTCTGGGGATGCAGATTATTTTCTTTTTGAGGAGATTTTCAAACCCGATTTCTCTGAGACATTACTTGATAAGAATGCAAAATCGAGGGAAGCATTAGATGCTGAAAAGATGGTAACCAAGCAGAGTACCATTCCAGCCAAGTATATGAACAGAGTTGTTAAATATCATTTCGGATTGGAGACATATAAAAAGTCACTGGATAAACTGAAATCCAAAGGGTTAGCTAATAACGCTCTCAGATTATCCAAGGATGAGGTGATTAAAGCGTATCTGTAACTTTGTAACTTATTTGTAACCTGCTTGTAACCTGTTAAACCCTTATTTTACAAGCATGTAACCTTGTAACCTCTATTATTGATAGTTTATAAAAAAAGAATACATGATAGAGATTAGAGGTTATAGCTATCGTAGCGATGTAAAAAAGTCTGGGAGTAATATTTACGGGTTACAAGGTTACAGGTTACAAATTGAGGTTATGAAGTAAAAACGAAGAATTACAGGTTACAGAGAGGTTACAAGAAGTTACAGAATCGGGGCGTGTAAGTTGTGCCGGGTGTACAAGGGAAAAATGGGATACACAACCAATCTACCCCCGGTGACTCTGGCGTAGGATAAACAACCAACCTACCCTCTTTTGAATTATTAAAAAATTCTCGCATTATTGTACATGAAACATTTATTTATCTTATCCATTACTCTTCTTTTTATTGCTGGATGTGCTGGCACTAAGCAAATCAATAAAGAGGGTCAGTTCACTTCTGCACAAACTGAATTGATTATGACAGCTGATTCCTCAGCTCCGATGCGTGTACTGAGTGTTTACAATAAACAAGATTCTCTCTTGCTTCGAAGTAAGTCAGTAGATGTTATCCCCGATTCAAATGATATTATACTTAACAATCTTATAAGAAGAATGTATACGACAGTTAACGATAGTCTCACTGAGGGAGTTGGTATTGCCGCCCCACAAGTTGGAATACTAAAAAATATTATCTGGGTACAGCGGTATGATAAAACTGGTTATCCTTTCGAAGTATACCTTAATCCAAAAATCAAACAGTATACAAAAAAGAAATTAAACTGGGTTGAGGGATGTCTTTCTGTGCCAGGCAGAAGAGATACGACGACGACTCGATCTTATGCAATTCTTCTAGATTATATGAAACCCGATAACTCTCATCAACTTGAAATGATCGAAGGGTTCACGGCTATTATTTTACAGCATGAAATAGATCATCTGAATGGAATTATTTATTTGGATAGAGTTAAATAGGGCGTGTAGATACGCACAAATACTTTCGTAGTATGATACTTTTCACTCAAGACCCAGCTCTCGCTGTTTAACAAATTCGCCAAATTCTTTATCGGAACCAAGAATATGTGTGATTGTCCAATCTTTCAAAAAATCCATTGTCTTTAGTGAGAGCACTATGCTTCCTTTACTCAATTCCAACTGGAGGTCTTTTACTTTATCAACAAAATAATCATGTTCTTCAAGATGTTCCGCGGCTTTTGGATATGCATGTTGAGCAAATAATTCCTTTTCATAAGAGAAGTGATATACAGTATAATCAGAAAGCTTATCTAATGTCTCACTAATAGTAGATTGAAGCAGACCGTGACGTTGTGCATCGTAGAGATCATTGATAATACTAATGAGTATTTTATGTTGATCATCAATTAGTTTGAAACCGATGTTATAATTATCATTCCATTTGAAATGTGCCATTTTATTCTCCAGTTGATGTTCAAAATTAACTAAATATTGTTCCTCTTAAAAGATTTTTTATTTGTTCATACAAGCAAAGCAAACCACTTGACTCGACCGATTAATTAGCTTATACTATATCATGGGGAAATGAATCATCAGTACACAACCAACATGGCCCAACATAAACTTGAACGGAGGAATTAATGACGCAGATGGCAAAACAAAACAAACTGCGATAAGAATAATATGCGCGGAAGACCGTAATGAATCTGGTAATGGACAATTACGGAAAGTCTATGGATATGAATCGATCACGGGAACCAATTAATATAAAAATAGGTGTACGCAGCGTACAGCCCGTACGCCACTTTTAAGGGGAATAAATATGAAACACAACTATCCGAAAAACCGAAAACCACGAGATGTGAGTTATTCAAAGTCTTACAAACTGGTTCAACAAATTGGGGAAGAGAAGCTTAGAGATTTATTTAGTAAGGCGGGGATGTACACCGTTTCCAAGTGGCTTGCCGAACTTGGATATGAAGCGACACCTTATGTCGTTAGGCACGCAAGAAAAAGATATAAACTTGGGGATAGAATAAATGAAAAAGAAAATCTTTAAGCCAAAACCGCTTAGTAAAGCTGAACAAGTTTACTTACAAACGCTCGCTAAGCGTCCAGCGAAGACACCATTTAATGAGCTCGTCAGCAAGGTGAATAAAATAGCTATCAAGGGGGAAGAGAAATGATAAGATATTCTGGAGGCGACGGCACATGCAAAAGCAATACGATTAAAATCACTGGTGCAAGAATAAATGTTGAGGGGGTTGATGCAGAGTATGCTCTCATTAGAAGTGTCTTCCAGATACTTCATAAAAAGTGGGAACTGCTTTTCCAAGAACTCATCTCCGACGACAAGCACAGTTATGATAGGCTTGTTTTGAAGGACGAAGATGGAAACGTTGGTGAGATTTGGTTCGACATTATGGACTTCTTTGGTAAGTGGTAAATAAAAAGCCGATCGTTACGGTCGGCTTTTCTGCAAGGCAAACTTTTCACGGGCTGAAAATATAGATGGTACCCGGCCTAACAGTAACGCCTGATCAAAAAGTCTCGATTTGATTCCCAGCAGAAAAGCTAAAATAAAATTTTTATTTAGGATTTTTTACTTACTTATCTAAAGCCGCCAGTGTTGCTGACGGCTCTTGAAAATTTTTAGCACTTTAGTTGAGCCGCCCTTGTCAGAACGGCTCCTAAATATTTCTCTATTTCATCAAAAGTAGTTTCTTAACAGATCTAAACTTTTCTGTATTCAATTCATAAAAATAAAGCCCGGACGCTATGTTGCCAGCATTCCATTCTACAGTATGATATCCAGCTTCTTTTTCTTCATTCACCAGATTCGCTATCCGTTGCCCGAGTTGATTGTAAATCGTTAGCCTTACTACAGCCTTTTCCGGTACTGAGTATCGTATCGTAGTAGTAGGGTTAAACGGATTCGGATAATTGCCAAATAGTTTGAACTCTGTTGGAATAATATTCTCTTCAGCAACGCCAAACTTCAGAAGGGATTGATCCGCATTTTTTAAATTGGGTACCGCACTCAGCGCATGAGTCCAGGCATTGCGATAGTGTTCTATACCGCTGTCAAATTTACCTTCTGACACATCACTATTCCCCTTTGATATTTCTTCGTTGGCTTTGCTAATTTTCTTCATGTCCCCACCGGCTTCAGTCACGTCTTTCACAGCAATCTGTGCAAGTTCATGCTCGGATGCAACAATTCGGTCTATGAAATCATTCAGAAGAGCATCTGTAATTGTACTCTTATCATCCTTCACCAAATTTCGTAGGATGTTAACAGCGTCTTTTCCTTTATTGAAAACTTCCTCACCGTGTTTTGTCAGCAGATGTACATCGTCTTTCCAGAATTCAGAATTAATCGACGCGGTCACATACTCGATTACTTCATCAAGTTTATTCAAATCTTTGTTATCTGTCACACTACCACGCAACTCAGTAATATCTGTCAACACATTTCGCATCGTTCCCTTTGGTGTCCGTTGACACACACTGGTTTGACCTGCTTCAAGCGTGAACGTCTCACCATTTACGGTAAGCAATATGTTAGTAGTAGATGAAGATGCCGTTGCAATTATGATCCCATTTTCCTCAGTAGAGAAAGTGATAGCATTACCTGCGCCAATTTCAGCGCTCATTCTTAGATCACCTTCGGCAATTCTTGTTATTATTCGCCCCGTAATTACGTTGAGGGTTGCGGAGCCACTGGTGAGAACATATTCAGCAGGAGTGTTGGCAAGGATTTCATTGGTTACAATTGGAGAACATGTACCAACAACAGTAGCATGTAACGTTCCAGTCCCGGCAATTATATGAATACCATTTGAATTTGGTTCTTTATATAATTTCCAGGTTCTGCCTCCACGATCAATTATTGTACCTGTAGTCGTACCACCTACTGCAATATTGGAAAAGTCATTTGAAAAGGCACCGGGTTGTGTATCTATATTATCAGCTATTCCGTCCTTGTCATTATCGATGAAAAAAGGAATTGCAGCGGTTATACCCATATATCCATAGACGTTAGATACTTTTGCACTCAACAGATTTTGCTCAATATTTATTATGTGATTATCTCCTTCAAGATTCTCAGATATATGAGAAGTATTCGAAACAAAATTAATTACATACACGTATTCTATGTGGCGGTGTGAATAAGCATGAAAAACAAAAGTGTTGGAATATATTTTATCTCCAGCAACTTCATCGCCGTGTGTACCATCGTCATACATAGGGCTCATTTCATTACTTGTATTGTTATTCCAACCACTCCAGCTCAATGGCAAGTTTGATCCTGTTATATGAAGAGTCTGAACTGAAGCTGTTAATAGATTACCATCTGCATCACGTCCATTATTTGTGTCAATGGTAAATAATATTTCAGTTGGAAAGAGAGTAACATCATTATACGTTAAGTCATTAAACATTTTTCTAATAACAAAATTAGGATTTTCAAAATCTTGTTCAGTTACTTGATAAGTTCTGTTAGGAACATATTCCCAACTTTCAGATTCGTAAATCCCAGAAGATGTGGAATACCAATATTTATATTCCGGTATATTATTACCAGAGACTAATTCCTGTATTGTTTCATGGTAATATATATTCGGATTAGCTAGATCTCGCTGCATTTGAACTCCTTGACTCCAGCCAAACGCGGAACTTCTCAACTCAACATAATCCGTAGAAGGATTAAATCTATTACCTAGTATCTCTATCTCCATACTGCATTCGTATCTTACTGTAATACTTGTATATGTTAAGTCATTAAACATTCTATGAATAACAATATTAGAATTTGCAATATCTTGTTGAGTTACTTGATAAGTTTTGTTTGAACCATCTTCCCAATTATTATTAGTAGAATACCAAAATTTATATTCCGGTATATTTTCGCCAACATTTAATCCCTGTACTGTTTCATGGTAATATATATTCGGATTAGCTAGATCTCGCTGCATTTGAACTCCTTGAGTCCAGCCAAACGAGGAACCTCTCAATTCAACATAATCCGCTGTAGGATTAAACCTACTTCCTAGTATCTCTAATTCCATATTGCATTCGTATCTTACTGTAATAGCAGATACCAGTTTTGTAGAGTGAGCCAAACTGACGTTGCCGAAGAAAAAAACTACCAACAAGATGGCGAGGAAGCCATTGCTTATCACTTTAATTCTATCAGTTCTTTTTAAAGATTCGTTTTTCATAATGATTCTCCATTAAATTCTGTTAATCCAATTAATTACATTATTAAAATTATTTCATTAAAATCATCTTCTTAGAAATATTTACATTACTTCCTTTTATGCTGTAAATGTAAAGCCCAGATGAAAGTTTTGATGCATCAAAATTGAAATTATAATCTCCTACTCCCAATTGTCCGTTAACTAATTCTGCAACTTCTTGTCCTAGTGTATTATATACTTTTAGTGCATAGTAACCGGCTTCCGGTATTGCAACCTGAATTGTGGTTGTTGGATTGAATGGATTAGGATAATTTTGCATCAGCTGAAATGAAGTTGGCAGTCCTTCTTCTTGTTCAAAGGCTGCTAAATCTTTTTTAAGAGAAGTACCTAAATACCGTTTATAATATATCTCGGAATTTGCGCCATTGCGGTAATCACGAAATAAAACATGAACATTAGAGCCCGAGACAGCAATCGAAGAAACGTTTACAGCACCATGATTACTAGTCAACTGAACGTCACTTCCCCATTTTATACCGTCGTTATTAGATGTTCTGTAATATATATCCCAATTTTTTAAACGATAACTGTGATATACAAGATGCACAGTTGATCCATTCACTGCTAAAGACGGATATGAATCATTGTAATTATTTTTCGAAGTCAGCTTTGTATCTGCGCCCCAGCTTATACCTCCGTTCGTCGATCGCTTATAGTACAAATTAGGGATTGCCCCATTACGACCGTCAGTCCATGCAATATGAACTATTGAACCTGAAACGGCTAAAGTAGGAAATTCTGAACTAGCTGAATTATTTGTCAGCCGTGTATCAGTTCCCCAGTTTATACCACCATCTGTTGAACGCTTGTAATATATCTCCCAATTGCCGGCCGTTGAATCATACCATGCAACGTGAACAACCGAACCGGAGACTGCTACTGTGGGTGCCCAAGATTTACCCGTAGTATTACTCAAACGTAGATCTCCCGACCAAGTATCACCACCGTCTAAGGAATTTTTATAATATACTTCATAGTTCCCATCACGATTATCATTCCATACAAGGTGAACATTAAGTCCGGATACAAAAATCGATGGGTGTAAGGATTTGTAAATATTATTTGTGAGTCTAATTTCCTGTCCCCACGTAATTCCTCCGTCGCTAGAGCGTTTGTAATATTCTTCGACGTTCCCGTCGGCGTCGACTATCGCATCGCGGTTGTCATACCAAACTACATGGACATAAGACCCCGATACGGCGATTGCGGGATTATATGCAATAGATACATTGTTCGACAAATTTACATTCTCGCTCCATGTTAATCCTTTATCCGTAGAACGTTTGTAGTAAATCTTCCAGTTACCTTCACCTATAGTAACACCATCATACCAAACAACGTGGATAACATTGCCGTCAGCGGCAATACACCGTGCGTTACCGAAAGATGTATAAGAATTAGTAGGGTCATTGGTCATCCGAACTTCCGGCTGCCATTGAGCATTCAAAGATCCGGCAATGAACAAAAACAAAAAACAAACAAATAAATTTTTCATTTTGTTAAATCTCCTTTGTTGGTGAATTAATTTCATCACAATATACTTTCTGGCTAATCTGTCATTGTCGGAATGATGTAAATCTTTATCAATTTATTGTCAGAAAATGTCATGAAAACCCTTTTGTAGAGTCATTAATTATGAATTCAAAAAAGGGCTTATGTTCTTGATGGGAAATAAAATTTAGGAAGAATAGAGACGGAATTAATTCCGTCCCTATTTGAAAGAAGAACGGCAATAAAATTATTTTATAAACAACATTTTTTTAGAGTCTGTGAAATTACCCGCTTGCAACTGGTAGAAATAAATTCCGCTTGAGAGTTTTGATGCATCAAAATCTACTTCATGGTACCCAGCTTCTAATTCTCTATTTACCAATGTTGAAATGTTTCTCCCTAGAATATCATAGACTTTTAAAGATACATACCCTGCAGAAGGAATTTGATAGCTGATCGTTGTTGTTGGATTAAACGGATTCGGATAATTCTGCTCTAACGAATACGCCATAGGCATACCTAAATTAACTTCTACTTCTTTGCTGTATTCATACTTGCCGCCAAAATCAATTTGTTTTAGACGGTAAAGATATTTACCAGTAGAAACCGTTACATCACTAAAACTGTACTCTTTAGTCGAGGTGCTATTACTCTTACCTTGCACAAATCCAACTTTTTCCCAATTTGAATTTTGCAAGCTGGTAATTTTGTTATCTTGTAATCTTTCTATTTCAAAACCAGAGTTGTTAAGTTCCGTAGCTGTTTGCCAGATAAGATTTACTGTTTTGTTTTTAATAGTAGCAGTGAAGGAGACCAACTCTACTGGCAAATTCACATCTGACAACGGTAGTCTCCAAACGCCGAAGCCATAAGTACCGGCAAAGAGATTCGTCTCGCTGACGGCAAGAGACATGACCTGAGTGTTCGTCAAGCCGGTACTCGCCGCAGTCCAGCTTGTACCGTTGTCGGTTGAAAGAAAGACATCACGCCCAGTTCCGGCAAAGAGATTCGTGCCTGAGATAGCAAGTGCAAAGACAGAATAGGCCGTCAAGCCGGTACTCGCCGCAGTCCAGCTTGTGCCGTTGTCGGTGGAAAGAAAAACGCCACCCGCAGTCCCGGCAAAGAGATTCGTGCCGCCTGCCCCATTGGAGGAGGCGATAAGAGAATAGACACGATTGCTCGTCAAGCCGGTACTCGCCGCAGTCCAGCTTGTGCCGTTGTTGGTGGAAAAATAGACGCCGAAATCAGTCCCCGCAAAGAGATTCGTGCCGCCTGCCCCGTCAGAGGAAACGGCAAGAACATTGATAAAAATGGGCGTCAAGCCGTTATTGACTGCAGTCCAACTTGTACCGCAGTTAGTGGAAAGAAAAACACCACCGCCATAAGTACCGGCAAAGAGATTCGTCTCGCTGACGGCAAGAGACATGACCTGAGTGTTCGTCAAGCCGGTACTCGCCGCAGTCCAGCTTGTGCCGTTGTTGGTGGAAAAATAGACGCCGAAATCAGTCCCCGCAAAGAGATTCGTGCCGGAAAACGCAAGAGACATGACCATATTATCAGCAGGATCCGTCAAGCCTGTACTCACCGCAGTCCAGCTTGTGCCGATGTCGGTGGAAAGAAAGAGGCCGTTGAACACAGTCCCTGCAAAGAGATTCGTGCCGCTGACGGCAAGAGACCAGATATGAGTGTCTGTCAATCCTGAATTAAATTGAGTCCAACTTGTGCCGCTGTTGGTCGACAGAAAGACACCACCGCCAAAGAAAGTCCCGGCAAAGACATTGGTGCCGCTGACGGCAAGAGACATGACAGTAGGTGCAGTTAAGCCGGTATTGTCTGCAGTCCAACTTGTACCGTTGTCGGTGGAAAGAAAGGAACCACCTTTCCAAGTCCCGGCAATGAGATTCGTACCGCTGACGGCAAGAGACATGACCTGAGTGTTCGTCAAGCCGGTACTCGCCGCAGTCCAGCTTATACCGTTGTTGGTTGAAAGAAAGACACCACCGCCATTAGTTCCAGCAAAGAGATTCGTACCGCTGACGGCAAGAGACATGACCTGAGTGTTCGTCAAGCCGGTACTCGCCGCAGTCCAGCTTGTGCCGTTGTCGGTGGAAAGAAATACGCCACCCCCAGTCCCGACAAAGAGATTCGTACCCGAGACTGCAAGAACATAGATACGATTGTTCGTCAAGCCGGTACTCGCCGCAGTCCAGCTTGAGCCGTTGTCGGTGGAAAGAAATACGCCGTTGTCATCGGTACCAGCAAAAAGATTCGTACCGGAGACGGCAAGAGACCTGATTGAAGTATTCCACAAACCGGTACTCGCGGCAGTCCAACTTGTGCCGTTGTCGGTGGAAAGAAAAACACCTCTATAACCAATCCCTGCAAAGAGATTTGTGCCGGAGAAGGCAAGAGCATAGACATCCCAGGGATTAGCATTAGAAGTATTCGTCAAGCCGGGGCTCGCTTCAGTCCAGCTTGTGCCGTTGTTGGTGGAATGATATACGCCGAAATCAGTCCCGGCAAAGAGATTCGTGCCGGAAACGGCTAAGGAATGGACGTTGCCGCCGTATGGTCCGTTGGTTTGGCTCCATTGGGCATGCAAAGATCCGGCAATGAACAAAAACAAAAAACAAACAAATAAAT
>JALNWB010000099.1 GCA_023231105.1 Ignavibacteriaceae bacterium
TGGATGAACTTCAAGAAAAAAAATATTTAAATGATGCCGACTTTACCGAGCGTTTTATTACCGAGCGGATATACTTTAAGAAAAGCGGTAAACAAAAAATAAAATCCGAACTGCTGAAAAAAGGTATTCCAATAGCGCTCATTGAAGAAAAGTTAAAGTTGGTAATCGATGAAAATGAATCTTACGAAAACGCTTTAGCTTTGGGGAAAAAGAAAATGACATCTCTTGCAAAAAGGGGATTTGACGATAAGAGGATAAGACTAAAACTCTTTGCTTTTCTTGTAACAAAAGGATATGATTTTGATGCCACCAAGCAAGTGTGTAACGCATTACTAAAAGGGGATGAAATAGAAGAGTAACGGGGAAGTCCAAGAGACAAGTTGGAAGTTCTTCTTCGGCGAAGCAATAAACAAGGGGAACATTTTTCGCATTCATTTCTAAAGGATACCTCGCATAATCAATCTTCATGCGTTGGAAAGATAAACCAAAGCATAGACAAAGAACCCCAAAGCGAAAAAAAATCGCTCCCAAGCATAGACAAGGAACTCAAAAGTAAAAAAAAATTGCTCCAAAGCATTGGAAAGAAGTTCAAAAGTGGTGGAAATAAAGATCAAAGCTATGGGAATTTGAACCAAAGTTGTAGAAAATCATTCCCAAGTATTGGAAAGAAAGCCAAAAGCCGTGGAAAATTACTGCAAAGCTGTGGAAATGAAGACCAAAGTGATAGAAATCAAAACCAAAGCTTTGGAAATTAAGACCAAAGCCATGGAAAAAGAATCCAAAGTTGTAGAAAATCACTCCAAAGTAATGGAAAATTACTCCAAAGTAGCAGAAAGCCGCTTTTTAGCTTAAAAACGAAGAAAACCCCTTGTGAGCTTTGTGTCCGGATATTTTTTTTACCACAAAGTTCACAAAGGAAGCACAAGGAACGCAAAGAAAAAATCCTTGTAGACTTTGTGAAAAAACTTTGTGCCCCTGGTGGTTAAATATTTTTTTACGGAGTATTGGATATTTAAAAAATATTTTTATAAGTTTGGAGTGAATCTTATAGGGGTTATTATCCCGCTTCAAAGAAACAGAATAATTCCCTCTTTAATTTTCACCATCTGATGGTTTACTATTCTTGTTCCGGGTAGATGGGGCGTTCGTTCTAATAGTTCAGGTGTACTGGTAACTTAACTTATTAATTCATAATCTAAGGGTAATTTTATGTCAGATAAGAGTCCATCAGTGAACGTACCGAGGGAAGTAATCCTTCAGACAGCAGAAGCTACTTACAAGGTAGCGCAGAACAAACCGGAATTACTAAAATTCGGTATTAACGAAACGTACTTAACAACTTTTTTTGCCGATATTGAAAAAGCAAAGTCGTTTAAGAATGACGAAGCTTTATCAAATGAAACCAAAGGGGCGACTAAAGAAAAAAATGTGCAACTTGAGTTAAGTTACACATGGCTGCAAGCGGCACAATTTATTTACACGGGGAAGTTTAAGAAAAGCGATCCTCAATACAAAGAGTTCCCCGAAAAAATCTCTCAATATTCCAAAAATGAAGCGGAAATGATCGATCTGCTTCCAAACATCATTACACTCCTTAATAAATACAAAACCGACTTGACCGATATGCAGAGTGATTTTATCGCCGAGGGTGAATTGTGTTTGCAGAACTTAAATGAGCGGGACGCTTTGCAGGGAGCTAAAATGAAGGAGGATACTGAATATACGGCAGCTCGCCATGCGGCTGAGTATGTAGTTTATTACAAGGTGAATAAAATAAACGAAGCGGGAAATCTTGCGTATAAGAAAAACCCGGCTGTTAAAAAGTTGTTCAAGTCCCCCTGGCCAAAACCGAGAGGTGGAAATGGTAAGGAGCCGCCTCCGCCACCGGCGAGTTAGGGAGTAGTTGAAAGTATAAAGTGGAAAGCAGAAGTCAGTCGGCAGTCAGCGGTTGGCAGTCGGCAGTTAAATCTAATGACTAATGACCGATGACTGATGACCAATTTCTAATGACCAATGACTGGAAGAGATGAGGTTTGTTTGGCATCTCTGAAGAAGTGAAATGAAAAAAATCTGCGGTCTAACATTCCTTGTTAGGAGGAGTATTAGGCTGCGGGAAAATTGGAAATTAAAATGAAAAGAAAGTTTTTAATGAAATATAGTAAGCGGACTGCCATGTAGATTATACGGAATTATAGCATGATAATTATTAGCAATATAATATTGCCAATAGAAATAGTGGAATTATAATCAATTATTTTCATACAACTTATAATTTAAAGGTGTAAAGGTTTAATTATGAAAACTTTATTTGCAAAGCTAATTCTTTTGTTCACCTTTTTTATTCTAATGAACAATTTATTCCCTCAAAATTCTGATATAGAGTCATTACTAAATAATATTGCTGATGAATCAATTTTATTAAAAAAAGAAACAAATGCTCATATCTATATTGATAGTCCTTATCAAAATAGTGAACGTTATCATCAAACGTTCTTAATTTTGCCGGATTCTAATATGTTTAATTATCTAAATTATTATCCAATCACCGCCTTTAATTTTGTTAATTCTCAAGATGATTCGAAAATATCAAGAATGAAAATAGAAGATTTAAAAAAACGAGAACTTTATAGCCTGAGTAATAGCAGCAACATTAAGTTTAACCATATTAAAGGATTTGAATTATATGACGACGAAATTGCTTCAGCTGACGAATTCTTATTAAAAGAGAAGCAGCAATTCTATATTAACAAATTAACAAGTTGTTGGATCCAATATAAAAACGAATACATGGGGACTTATTTGAAAGGTATAAACGGAACATATATTTTCCCCGAGCTAAACGAAAATTCATATGCAAATGAAGATGATAAAAGGCTGTTTTTTAAAATGAAGACAGATGAAAAGTATTTTTATTGGTCTTACTATTTTAAAATGGATAAAACTGCATATAACTTTGATCAAGAAAAACTAAAAATAAGTACTTTTGATGGTAAGTGGGGATATCAATATGCCGGTTATTTAAGGGATTCAAAAGAAGTCAATTTTTCAAATGACCTTGAGATGAATGTACCCATTTCTGTTGCGAAGCAATTATTTGGAGATAATGAACCTTGTTTTTATGAATCAATTGTGACCGTAATGCCATTAGAGGGTTATAAAGCTATTAACATCGGATGGACGATGCATGTATTGAATTATGAAGTCCTAAAGATTAAGAAAAATTTTTACAAGATGAGTCAATGGTCATATAAAAAAAATAGGTTTATTGGCAACCCAATATATACTTTAATTTTAGAGTCAACTGATAAGACTCCATTAGGGAGAATCAATAATCGTGTGCTAATTAATTCAATGAATATATCAGTAGGGCGTGACGAATATTTGAATACAAATATGACAGAAGATTATTCTGGGACATACACGTTGTATAACAAATACCCCTCAATTAAAAAAGTTGATCTTATTATTTCAAAAAACCCATCAACCAATAAATTAGAAGTTAATTCTATTGAATATAAAGGACGATCTGGAAGTAAAAAAAATGCAGGATCCAACATATTTCTTTCGGGTAATATATTATATGTAAATGGGATTAAGTATGACTTTGTTGAGTATAATAAATTAAAGGGTCTTATAGCGTTGTTAGGTAGTAATTTTATATTTTTAGAAAAAACAAAATGACTGGAAATCAATTACTAATTGAGTTTAATATGAAAAAATCTATTTACTTATTATTTATCGTATTTTTAATATGTTCATGCGGTAAGAAGTTGCCCGAAAACTACGGAATTTATGTCTATTCAATCAATGATTATCATCAACTAAAACCACAAAACACTTTTATCAGCGGCAATCTACTTCAATCGATAAGTGGAATAAAAGGCACATCCGGCGCTATTTATGAAAAGATGGATTACCTAATAATTTTTGAACAGAATATAAAACCAGATGATATAAAAATCTCGAAATTGAGGTTCAATAGAGGTGGTTATGTTAGAAATTTATTTGGTGAATCGTATACAGAAGTAAACTTATGGACTTCGGAAAGGGAACTAACAATTAATATTGCACCAGTAGAAGGGAAAAAGGACATATACAAAGTAACTACAACTCAGCCATTAGACAAAGGGTTCTATGCAATTCACTTCGGGAGTTTAACAAACCAAAATACTTATTCCGCTTTAAATAAAGTTGCTTATGATTTTGTTATTGGGACAAATGGAGAGGATTATCAACCATATGAAGAAGTTGTTAGAAAAAATGAAAACGCCTTTTTATCTAATGCTACAGAATTGCTTAAAAAAATAAATGAATATTTTAATAACAAGAATTATGAGAAAGTTCGTCAGATTTATGTTAGACCCGATGGTAATAAATTTGATGACAATGAATGGAGCTCTTTAACTAATGGATTCGACAATTGGATATTACAAAACGGTAAAATCAAATCGTCCCAAATAATTAACAAAAGTATTAATGAAAATTATGGTTCTTTCTCATTGCAGACAGAATATGAAAAAGGTGGTATAGTAAACGAAGAATTAAATGTCATAAAAAAAGGTGACTCATATTACATTACGTTCATTGGAATAAACTAACTGTTTTTTTTTACCAAATGTTTTTCTGTTTGAAAACATGAACTTAAAACGCATATGACCCATCAATCAAGGGGTCGGCGTATTCACTTTCATCATTTGTGTAATTATTTGCTTTGTTCTTCAGAGCACTGTTCCTTAGTAAAGTAGTTCTTTTAAATAAATTTTATAATAATTATTGGTAGTTGCTAATTCAGTGGCCTTGCTGTTTTGGGTCGCTGCTTATTGGCGAGACCGTTATAATAGAGACAAAACATCATGAAAAAAATAACCGAACGATTAAAAGTAACGATAATTCTTTTACTCATTCTTTCGTCTGTTACATTAAGTCAAAACTTACCACTTGTAGTTGATAATTCTGCGTGGTTCCCACCTGTAAGAAGTCAACAAGTTTTACCTGATTGTACACATTTTTCTTTAATATACTATTTAAAATCCTCTATATGGAATCGCAATTTCAATCGTGACCCTTTGCTTGAAATAAATCAATTCAATCATAATTTTGTTTGGAACCAGGATGGCGGCTTTATGGCTACTGGAGCTGCAGCATCATTTATGATGCATCAAGGTTGTGTGAGTGTGTCCGATTTCCCAATTAATGAACAAACTTCAGAAAGAATACCATCTATGGATATAAGAGAGAAGGCATTACGTTATAAAACTAAAAATTTTTCTACTACTATTATTCGGGGTGCTATTGAAGGGGATTCTATATTAATAAGTCAACAATTATCAGCACTTAAAGACTCATTAAAACAAGGGCATTGTTTCTCTATCGGGCTAAAATTATATAATTATTTTTTTAATATGACAAAAGAGAATAATATTTATAATTGTTATAAAGGAATAAGTTATGACAGTGTAAGATTTGGACACGAAGTATGTATAATTGGTTATAATGACACCATCAGAACAGCAGAAGGACGAGGTGCTTTCCTTGCGATAAATTCTAATCTGGACTATCCAAAATTCTATTTAGATTATAATTGGTTCTTCTATTCCAAAATTTATTTTTTCTGTACTTTCATAGAAGAAGACTTTTATTATAAGCCAGAACTAACTCTTAATCTATCGTTGAAGTCGGCACTTAATTCCGAGGAGAGAACAAAATATATCATAACTGATACAATTTTTGTCAATAGGGACGGACAAAGATTTGAGGATTATACATCTTATTTTGATAATCAAGGAAATCATTACCAAGACTTTGCAGCAGGGTATCTATCAAAATTTTTACAATTAAGAAAGATTAATGGAAAGACAATTCCTGCACAACTGAATGGTTATACTACGCATAACCTTCTATTCTTACCGTACAATACTAATAATGATTATTCTGTTTTCACGGATATAACGAAATATGTGAAAGCTGATAGTCTTAAGTCACTTGAATTGTTAGTCTGTGACCCAATTTCCGCATCGTATTCCGGAATTGTTTGCGATTCTACAGGACACTCATATACTGGTCCGGAAATAAATCTATATTCGTATTCACGAAATCCAAATATTAAAATACCGGAAGCTTACATTAGATTTCTTGGAACAGATAAACGTATTGTTGGAAAAGTGATAGAATGGCCCGATACAACAGTAACATGTTATAATTATTATTCTGCTTCATTATTTCCATTTATTAAACCACCTACTAATAATTATGCCTTAGTTAAGAAAAGCGTTTCGAAATTCAAACGAAAACTTGTAACTTTTGATGTTCTTGACACTCTTACAGTTGATGTAGAAAATTATATTACTTCTTCGTTAAATAATTTTACACTTAATCAAAATTATCCCAACCCATTTAATCCATCAACAACAATAAGTTATTCAATCCCTAAAACTAGTCTTGTTACAATAAAAATTATTGATATCATCGGGAGAGAAGTAGCAACATTAGTTAGTGAAGAAAAACCATTTGGCAATTATGAAGTTTTGTTTGATGGAAAAGATTTACCAAGCAGTGTGTATTTTTATAGGTTGCAAGCTGGAAGTTTTACAGAGACAAAAAAGTTAGTTTTGATGAAATAAACGTATAACATCTTTAATAAGTAAAGAGTCCACGCCTGAGGCGGGTAAACAAGAGAAAAATAAATATCACTGACATTCCGCAGATGCGGGTGCTTAAATAAAATGTTCTTTGTTTCTACAATTTATAAAGCACAAACCGATAAATCGGTTGCGGAATAAGGTATAGTGAAAATCCCAACGACTAAAGTCGTGGGTTAATAGAAAAGTTTTAATAATTAATTCGGCAGTGTTGGGTTTTAACATAACATGTTGTTAAGCATAAGTGATGATTGAATTAAAAGGAATAAAGAAGTTTATGTTAATCATAGGTGGAGTTATTTTTTTAACAATTATTAGTTTCCTTTTAGTATTGATTTTTATGAGTTCCGGAAAACCCAAACAATTTCTTGATAAGAATGGGAAAGTGTTTAAAAACAGCATATCAGAAAAAGTGTTTCTAGAAATAAACGGCACAAGGCAAGGGATGTTTATAAAGGGAGAGAATTTAGATAATCCTATCATTCTTTATTTGCACGGCGGAATGCCGGATTATTTTTTAACAGAAAAATTTCCGACTCATCTAGAAAAGAACTTTACGGTAGTGTGGTGGGAACAACGGGGTTGCGGTATATCGCATAATTCGAATTCAACAAATAATTATACAACTTTAGATCAACTTGTTGATGACTCCATTACATTAACTGAATACCTGTTAAAACGCTTTAATAAGAAGAAAATTTATTTAATGGGTCATTCCGGCGGTACTTTTATTGGTGTTTATGTTATTGATAAAGTTCCGGAATTATATTATGCATACATCGGCATCGCTCAGATGTCCGATCAACGCAAATCGGAAAAGATTGCCTACAACTATATGCTTAGTAAATACCAAGAATTAGGGAATCGAAAAATGGTTGAAGTTTTACAGCGTATATCTCTCGGATATAGTGGGGAATTACCAGAGGAATATGTAAAAATTAGAGACGTTGCAATGCACGAACTTGGTATTGGAACAATGAGAAAAATGAAAAATCTAATCACAGATCTTATTCTTCCGTCATTGTTGTTTAGTGAATACACATTATCAGAGAAGTACAATTTATGGGCTAATAAATCACAATCGGGTATCAGCCAAAACTGGAAAAGTATGATAAATACAAACTTAATGGAAAGTAAGAATTCTTTTCGAGTTCCGGTTTATTTTTTTCACGGTATTGATGATTATACTTGTTCTTATGAATTGGCAAAAGAATATTTTACAAAAATCAAAGCTCCAATAAAAGGATTTTATACATTTTATCAATCAGCACATAGTCCGATATTCGAAGAACCTATAAAAATGAATAAAATATTAATCAATGATATAGTGAATTCAAGAACAGAGTTAGCAGATAAAATGTAATGGGGAATGCCTAACCTGGACAAGCCCGCCAATAAGCTGTCGGGGAAACCAGAACCAAATTATCACATTAGAATGATTGAATGGTTGTATGTTTGAATGAAAAACATTCATCCATTCATCTTCATTCAGTCATTCTATCGTTTTATTTGTCTCATTAATATTCTGCCAATTCGCCGCGGCGAATTACTCGAACTTTTTTGTTAAGGGACTAAACAAGAAACAAAAAGGAATAATGAATATCGAACAAGAAATGTAGAATATCGAAGGGTGAAAACTCATCATTCATTATTCCGTAATCATTATTCGTTATTCTTTTAAATGCTTAGAACCGCGCTAATGTACAAACGCCACATTGCCGTAATTAATTACTTCAATTCCTTTTTCTGTTCTTAGCAGAAGCTGTCCGGTCTCATCAATGTCATCAAAAGTTCCGTGCTTCATTTTCCCATCCTGGTTAAGATAGATTTTCTCACCGATCATTCCGCACTTATCGCGATAGGCTTGTAAAACAGCTGCCGGTTTGTTTTTTACTTTCCACAAAAGTTCTTCAAAATTATTTAGGAATTCCGCCAAAATTTTTTCTCTATCAACATCCTGGTTCAATTCTAATTTTAGCGAGGTTGGCGGATAATTAAATTCTCCTGTAAATTGAGTTTGGTTTACATTTAATCCGATCCCGATAGCAGCTCTTTTTATATTCGCGCCTAAAGAAACGGTCTCAACAAGAATTCCGGCTGTTTTTTTCCTTTTGATAAGAATATCATTCGGCCATTTAACTTCAACTTGTAATTGAAAGAGGGTTTCTATTGTTGAAGCAAGAACTTGTGCAGTTCCCAAGTTCAAAATGTTAAGTTTATCTTTCAGGTATTTGTCGATATTCAGTAAGATTGAAAAAGTAAGATTTTGTCCCTTCGCGCTCTCCCAGGTATTTTTAAACCTTCCTTTTCCTGCAGTTTGTCTCTCGGCAAAAACAACAGTTCCGTTTTGGTTTTTACTTGATTTATCCAGGAGAACTGCATTGGTAGAATTAATTTCAGTGAAATAAAGAAAATTTCTTCCGATGGTTTCGGTTTCTAATTTGATATCGAATTGGTTAAAGTTGAAGTTTGGCTGTATTTCCATTTTAATCGCTTAGTTATGAAAAAATGACTGATAGTATGACAAATATTTCACATATTTGTTAAATATGTCAGAAGTTCTGACAAAAGTGTATAAATCCAAATTTTATCTGTTTTCGCCGCAACTTATTATAATGTAATAAATTACGCTATAATATAGCATTTGGCACAATGGTTGTTATAAGTAATTCAAAAGATGAACAATAAAAGGAAAACTAAAATGACACTTATTAAATTTGAACCTTTCAGAGACTTAGATTTATTGAACACAAATATAAGAAGATTTTTTGACGATTTCCCGACTGCTGCTCAAGAATTTAGTTCTACTTATCATCCTAAAATTGATGTTTATGAAGATGATAAGAAGATTTACTTTGAAGCGGAAGTTCCGGGTATGAACAAAAAAGATCTTAATATTTCGGTTCATGACAACATTTTAACAGTTACCGGCGAGAAGAAAAAGGAATATGAAGAAAAAGGAAAAAATTTCTTCAGAATGGAAAGAGCTTTCGGTTCTTTCACCAGAAGTTTCACATTACCGGATGAAATAAACGCCGATAAGATCGATGCGAAATTCACTGACGGTATCTTGAAAATAGAAATTGAAAAAGCAATTCCGAAAAAACCGGAAGAAAGAGTTATTTCAATCAATTAATTATAAGGGAAGGAAAATCTTTCCTATACTTTCATTAAAACCCAGGAAATAATATGAGCAAAATAATTGGAATCGATTTAGGAACAACAAATTCTTGCGTATCGGTTATGGAAGGCAACGATCCTGTTGTAATTCCAAATTCTGAAGGCGGAAGAACGACTCCTTCGGTAGTTGCATTTTCAAAAAACGGAGAACGTTTAGTCGGTCAGCCGGCAAAGCGCCAGGCAATCACAAATCCAAAGCAGACCATCTTTTCAATTAAAAGATTTATGGGACGCAACGTTAATGAAGTTACCGAGGAAATGAAAAAAGTTCCTTATCAAGTTTTAGGCGGTGAAAATGGTTCAGCGCGTGTAAAAATAAATGATAACCTTTATTCGCCTCCAGAAATTTCCGCTATGATTCTCCAGAAAATGAAAAAGACTGCAGAAGAATATCTCGGACAGGAAGTTACCGAAGCCGTCATTACAGTTCCGGCTTATTTTAACGACTCACAACGCCAGGCGACAAAAGATGCCGGTGAAATTGCCGGGTTAAAAGTTAGAAGAATAATCAATGAACCGACCGCAGCCGCGCTTGCTTATGGTTTAGATAAAAAACATAAAGAACAACTTGTAGCTGTTTACGATTTAGGCGGCGGAACGTTTGATATTTCTATTCTGCAAATTGGCGAAGGAGTCTTTGAAGTAAAATCATCTAACGGCGATGGACATCTCGGCGGAGATGATTTTGACCAACGGCTAATTGACTTTCTTGCCGATGAATTTAAAAAACAAGAAGGAATTGACCTACGCAATGACGCTATGGCTTTACAGCGTTTGAAAGAAGCCGCAGAGAAAGCAAAAATTGAACTTTCGACATCAGCGCAAACCGATGTGAACTTGCCGTTTATTACTGCAACCCAGGATGGTCCTAAACATTTGAATATCAATATTGCCCGTGCAAAGTTTGAACAATTGGTTGACGATTTAGTTGAACGGACAAAAACTCCATGCGAAAAAGCAATTAAAGACGCGGGAGTTTCCGCTTCACAAATTGATGAAGTTATCTTGGTTGGTGGTTCAACAAGAATTCCGATGGTTCAAGAATTAGTAAAAAGTCTTTTTGGAAAAGAACCTCATAAAGGCGTTAATCCTGACGAAGTTGTTGCAGTTGGTGCGGCAATTCAAGGCGCTGTTTTATCCGGTGAAGTAAAAGACGTATTGTTGCTTGACGTTACACCTCTTTCATTAGGAATTGAAACACTTGGCGGAGTAATGACAACATTAATTCAAGCTAATACAACTATTCCTACCAAGAAGAGTGAAGTGTTTTCTACAGCGAGCGATAATCAGCCTTCGGTTGAGATTCATATTCTTCAAGGTGAAAGACCGATGGCGACAGACAACAGAACTCTCGGAAGATTTCATTTAGATGGAATTCCACCTGCGCCAAGAGGGATACCCCAGGTTGAAGTTTCTTTTGATATTGATGCGAATGGAATTCTTCATGTTGCGGCTAAAGATAAAGCCACAAACAAAGAACAAAGCATTAAGATCACCTCTTCCAGCGGTTTAAGCAAAGATGAAGTTGAAAAAATGAGACGCGATGCACAGGAACATGCGGCTGAAGATAAAAAGAAAAAAGAAGCGATCGAAATTAAAAATCAGGCTGATAGTTTAGTCTTCCAAACCAAAAAACAAATTGAAGAGTTGAAAGAAAAGTTAACACCCGATGCAAAAGAAAAACTTGAATCCGAAATTAAAAAAGTTGAAGACGCAATTGCATCCAACAATACGGAGACAATAAAAGTTGCAACCGAAGCGTTGAACAAAGTATGGAACGAAATTGCTTCTACTCTTTATTCACAAGCTAATGCCGGGCAGCAGCAACCGGGTGGCGGATTTAATCCGCAGGATTTTGCAAATATGGGCGGACAACCGAATGAACCTCATCAAGAACAAAAGAAAGATGAGAAAGAAGTTCAAGACGCATCGTATGAAGAAGTTGATGATAAGGATAAGAAGTAAGTTAAAAAAATGTTTGACGGATAATGTTTGATGGATGATGTAAATTCGATAGATGTCGATAAAATCGTGGCAAAATATTCCAATGGTCAGTTGATCATTAATTTACCGAAGCAGGAATTTGCCAAACCCCGAAAGATAGAGATCAAATAAAAACCTAAAAAAGCCTCGCTTCTGCGGGGCTTTTTTATACTCGCCCACTAATTTCACCTTAAATTATTTTTCAAAAGAAGCGTAATTTTCATTATATTTGCAAGTCAAAATTGAAAAGGGTTTATGGTAAGCTTAAAATCATTGAATTCGGAACAAAAAAAAGCTGTTGAATATGACGGCGGATCATCATTAATTGTTGCAGGGGCAGGCTCGGGCAAGACCCGTGTTCTCACCTATAAAATTGCTTATTTGATTGATAAAGGATACGAACCGGAATCTATTCTTGCGCTTACTTTTACCAATAAAGCTGCAAGTGAAATGAAAGATCGTATCAAAGAATTGATCGGAACAAAAGCTCAATATTTATGGATGGGGACGTTCCATTCTCTTTTCGCAAAAATTTTACGTATTGAATCCGAATCGATCGACTATTCTGTAAATTTTTCCATTTATGATACCGAAGATTCTTTGTCCCTTGTACAAAACACGATGAGCGAAATGAACATCTCTACCGATACGGTAAATCCAAACGCAGTTCGTCATCGCATAAGTTTTCTAAAAAACCACATGATAACTCCCGCTGAATTTAGAAAAAAAATGATGACCTCATTTATCGATGAAAAGATTGCTGATGTTTATGAGCAATATCAAAAGAGAATTCAAGAACATAACGCAATGGACTTTGACGATCTCTTACTGAAACCTATCGAACTATTTTTAAAGAATCCGAAAATTCATCAAAAATATAAAAAGAAATTTCAATACATCTTAGTTGATGAATTTCAGGATACCAACAAAGCGCAGTACGAGCTGTTAAAAATGTTGGTGAACAAAGAAGAAAAAATTTGTGTTGTTGGCGATGATGCCCAGAGTATCTATAGCTGGCGCGGCGCCGATCTTACCAACATGCTTAATTATGAAAAAGATTATCATAAAGCTAAAGTTTTTCGACTTGAACAAAACTACCGTTCAACAAAAACTATTCTTGCCGCTGCCGATAGCGTTATAAAAAATAATAAAGATCAAATTAAAAAAACGCTTTGGACGGATAATCAAGAAGGTGAATTGGTCGGGTTGATAAAATGTTCCGACGAAAAAGATGAAGCATACCATATTACAAGAATTATAAAAGACGAAATTCATAATTACAAACGAAGTATGAACGACTTTGCCGTTCTCTATCGCACGAATGCGCAATCACGTGTGTTGGAAGATGTTTTCCGCCGTGAGAAAATCCCATATTTAATTATCGGTGGAGTTGAGTTTTATAAACGTAAAGAAGTTAAAGATATTGTAGCTTATTTGCGTGTAATCGCAAATCAAAATGATGAAGAAAGTCTTCTTCGCATTATGAATTTTCCGCAGCGCGGAATAGGAATGACAACAATCAAGCGAATGACCGCGTTTGCACGAAGACATGAAATTTCCTTATTTGATACTATGCAAAGAGTCTTTGAAGTAATCGATATAAAAGAGCGCATCCAGAAAAATGTAAAAGGTTTTAGAATTCTTTTAGATAAATATATTACTCTCAGCGACCGTCTTTCCGTTGGCGAATTAACCAGAGCTTTAATTGATGAACTTGGCGTTATTAAATTATTTAAAGAAGAAAGTTCATACGAATCGTTAATGCGGCTGGATAACGTACAAGAACTTCTTTCTGCAATTACTGATTATTCCGCCGAGCATCCCAACGTAAAAATAAATGATTACTTGCAGGATGTTTCACTTGCATCAGATTTGGATTTGTTGGATGAAACAAAACAGCACGTAAATTTGATGACGGTACACAGCGCGAAAGGTTTGGAGTTTCCGATAGTATTTATTTCAGGCTGCGAAGAAGACATTTTCCCCTTGTCAAACCGCTTCAGTACCGATGCTTCGATGGATGAAGAGAGAAGACTATTCTACGTTGCAATGACAAGAGCCGAACTAAAAGTTTTTGTTTCCCATGCAAGATCGCGTTACAGATTTGGTGAAGTAGCTTATCAAAACAGATCGAGATTTATTGACGAAATCAGTTCCGATACAATTTCCGAAGTAACGAGCGGTTCGGGAAGAAAAGCGAATCGGAAATCTAAAAAAGAAATTTATTACGAATATTTTGAGAATGTGGATTATGTCGATTTCAGTCAGGATAAAGCCAACCATATAAAAGTCGGCAGCAGAGTTATGCACGATAAGTTTGGGTTAGGCAAAGTTCTTCAAGTTATCGGCGCGGGCGACACACAAAAAGTAAGTGTTGCCTTCGAAGGGAATAATCTCAAACAATTAATGTTAAAGTTTGCAAAATTAAAAATATTAAATTGATTTTAATTTGGTTGAAACCTACCCGGCAATTAAATTTGAAATCAGAATGACAACAAAGTTGATGATAAAAATTTATCACCTTGCCTGCGGTTAGTAGGATTGTTTTTCAGCAACACAATTATTTTTGAATGAATCGGAGTTAATAAAATGATAGCCCCTAAAAAATTAGCAATTTTAGTTGCCGGAGGACCGGCGCCCGGGATTAACAGCGTTATCGGTGCAGCAACAATCCGTGCTGCCGTTGAAGGAATTGATGTTCTTGGGATGAGAGACGGCTTCAAATGGATTATGGAAGGCGACATCAGCCATGTTAAACAGTTAAATATTCACAACGTTAGTAGGATTCACTTTACCGGCGGTTCGTTCATCGGTATTTCAAGAAGCAATCCCACAAAAGATAAAAAACTTTTAGAGAACACCGTAACTTCTTTATTAAGGTTAAACGTTGATAAACTTATAACCATCGGCGGTGATGATACAGCTTATAGCGCAATGAAAGTTGAAGAAATGGCTGCCGGAAGAATTCGTGTTATTCACGTTCCTAA
>JALNWB010000100.1 GCA_023231105.1 Ignavibacteriaceae bacterium
AATAGCAGATAGGAAAGCAGTTCTTTGCTTTGCCAATATTCCTTTCGGAAATTATGCTTTCATCATTTGTCATGACAAGAATTGCAACGGAAAAGTTGACCATAACATTCTGGGATTTCCGGCTGAACCATTAGGATTTTCAAACGGGTGGGAACTAACTCTCTTTTCCGGTTTGCCAAATTTTTCTAAACTTAAGTTTGAATTCTCCAAGTACAAACAAGACTACAAAATTGATTTTAAATAACATTGCCCTAACAATTTCCTCTTCGGAACAAAATAGGTTGACTGACGGGGATTTTAAGATGGAAAATATTATAGCAAAATTTAATTTGACTTTAAATAAAAATACTTGTATCATACAAGTAACAAAAATTGAATTATTTGTAAAATGAGCGATACTTCGAGTTTAGTAAAGAAATTTCATAGTGAAATGATCGATTTAATCAAGAAATACCAGTTTCGTGATCGGAACACAATGGCTTCTTGCGGTATGTCGGTTAGCCAATGTTATATTTTGGAGACGCTAAATAGATTCGGACCTCTGTCTATGCAGCAATTGGCTGATAAAATGCACCTTTCAATTAGTACTATGACGAGGGTAATTGCTCCGTTAATTGCGCAGAATTTTATTAATCGGGAAGAAGACCCGGCTGATCGCCGAATAAAAATAGTTCAATTAACCGAGAGCGGTAATGAAATGTTTGTTAGTTCGTGGAAAAGTATTATGGAATCAGAGAAGATGATTATTGAAAGTTTTCCTTTGGAAAATAGAGAAATATTGGTGGAGTTCCTTCAAAAGCTAAATAAAGCTTTTGGTAACTGGAATACGACGTGTTGCAAAAAATAAAAAAAATTTGGCAAAATAGTTGTATGATACAAGTGTTTTTAATTTTGAGCTAAAACTTCAAAACAAAAAAATGAAGAATTACAAATGAAAAGTAGTGAATGCCTCAATCAGTTTGGTTGGAGAAAATCAGACGAAAAAATAAAAACTTTCTTTCCGGAAAGAGAAAATTTTCTAGAAGTTCAAAAGGAAATTGAAGTCGAATTTCTTCAGAAACTTAATAAAGATTTTGGAAACCGGGAATCACAATGCAAGGAACGATAAAAAAAATTTACTATATAGTTGTATAATACAAATAATATTTCAAAAATAAAAAAAGGAAAATTACAAATGGGAAGCACCGAATACTTTAATCAAATTGCAGGAAAATGGGACGAAGTAAGAACGACTCTCTTTTCCGAAAACGTTCGTAAAGTTGCTGTGAAATATGCAGAAGTTAAACGTGGATTAGTAGCTGCAGATATTGGTGCAGGGGCAGGATTTATAACAGAAGAACTTCTTCGTAATGGACTAAATGTGATAGCCGTTGACCAATCTCTGGAAATGGTAAATGAGATGAAGAAACGATTTAGCAATTCTAAAGATGCTGAATTTCGACTAGGAGAATCAGAATCGCTTCCACTTAATAACGAGTCTGTCGATTTAGTTTTTGCAAACATGTATTTGCATCATGTTGAAACTCCTGCGAAAGCAATCAAAGAAATGGTAAGAATTTTAAAGCCTGGTGGGAAATTAATTATCACCGATGCGGATGAACATAATTATGAATTTTTGAGGACAGAGCAGCATGATGTATGGTTAGGGTTTAAAAGAGAAGATATTCGATCGTGGTTTAGTGATGCGGGATTGGCTGACATTAAAGTTGATTGTGTTGGTGAAAATTGCTGTCCGACCTCAGAGAGTTCAGGAGAAAAAGTTGAAATCAGCATTTTTGTTGCGATGGGGAAAAAACCGATGGCTGACATCGGAAATATAGAATAGAAATAAAATTAGAAATAAATGATTTATAGAAGGAGTATCGACTAAATGAAAAAGATAATAGAAGTAACACAAAAATATTTTTTTATCATTTTAATTTTACTGCTGCAGAGCATAGTAAGTTTTGCCCAAACCAAAGCAGTAAAAACAAATGAGAAACCGGTTATTGACGGGGTAATCGAGGATTTATGGCAGAATGCCTCAAAGTTTAATTCTTTCATACAGATAAAACCCGACATACTTGCAGAAGGAACTGTAAAAACAGAAACTTACTTTTTTTATGATCAGGAAAATATTTATATGGCGATGAAGCTGTATCAAAAGAAAAATACGATTCATTCAAGCAAAGGCAGAAGGGATTCAGAAATAGTTGGTAGTGGCGATTACGTAAGTTTTGCGTTAGATCCATTTAATAATGGTAATACAGCTTTCTTTTTTACGGTCAATCCGGAAAATGCCGTTATGGATGGCACTATTGATGAATATGGAACAGAGAATCTTTCATGGGACGCTTCCTTCAATTCTGCCACAGTAATAGCTGATGATTACTGGAGCGTAGAGATTCAGATTCCACTGAATTCAATCAGCTTTCAAAATAAAGATGTTCAAGATTGGGGAATTCGTTTTGCTCGGAGCTATGCTCAAAAACAAGAGATTGCAGTTAGTAGGCTAATTGATATTAATGGTCCAGCTAAGTTAATTAATTTAGAAAAACTAACTGGTCTTGAAGGATTAAATAAAAAAAATAATTTTGTTCTAACTCCTTATGCTTATTCTCACAACGAAGCTGATTTTCTAAAGCAGTCCTCAATCGTTAAAGGAAAAGCGGGTGGAGAATTAAGATACAATCCTAATTCATCACTGACAATTCTTGCAACAGTTAATCCCGACTATGCTCAAGTAGAAACCGACAAAGAAATAATTAATGTAAGTGATTTACCAACCGAATATCCTGAGAAGCGCCCATTCTTTACCGAATCAAGTGATTTCTATACAAATGCTGCCTTTAATTCTAGAAATATTGTAGATATAAAAGCCGGATTGAAAATACGGCAGCTTGGTGAACTCGTGAAATCGGATATTACGAGCGTAGTTGATGGAGATGATCATCTTTGGTTAGTGGGACATTCGATAGTGAGTGATAATAAATCTTATCTTGTTGAAGCTACCGGCGGATTGAAAAGTCAGCCATCTAGAAATGATTACAATGTAACTACGCACTTGCTAAAATGGTTGTTTGATAAACGTCTTATGGCTTACAATTGGATTGGCACGATTAATATGCCCGGAAAAGATAAAAATGAATGGGAGACAGTTAATGGAATACGTTGGGCGACTCGGGATTTCGTTTTACGGTATTGGAGCCATTATAAAACAAAACTTTACAACCCAAATATTGTAGGTTGGAATTATTTATCAAATGAATTTGTAAATGAGGTTGCGACTAAATATTCTATTATTGAACCTACGGGATTGTTCAGGACCTCGAGTTTACAAGTAGCTTTTGATTATTATGATTTAACCTCACCGCGCAATAATTCATATTATACACTCACATTTACAAATGAATATGATCTACATTTGAATGACTACCTGGGTAATTGGTATTTAAGTTTAGTTTAAACTCCTTCAACAAATCAAAAATTTCGTTACCGGAATGTTGCAAACTATCCTAATGATAAAATATTTGAAAATGCATTTAGCAAATTCGTATTAATCGAAGATAAAGCAAGCAGTTATAGCGCAACATTAAATTCCGATTATTCAAAAACAGTTGGATTTAGTCTTTCTTATACCAATAATCATATCCGTAAATCAGTTGCAGATAATGTTAATTCAGAAGTCTATTGGAAGATTGGTTCCGATTTCGTCGTTAAATATTCTTTGGGTTACATCAATCTCCAAGGTTCGGATTACCAGGCTAAGTATGAACAAGTGATTAATAGGTTGCAAGTTGAATATAACATTACAGATAAGTTAAATATTCGTGGAATAATTCAGCCGAATATTGCCCGGTTGCCGAACAGAGATGATTATCGAAACAATCTCAGTTCATTCAATCTAACGCTTGCATGGGAATATCTGCCTGGAAGTTTTATGTACTTCGTTTACAACCGGTATAGAAACTCGGAAAAAGCAAATACGATTTCGAGATCGCTTTTGGACAACAATCAATCAGTGGTTTTGAAGTTGAATAAATCTATCTCCTTGTAAAATAATTGATGTTGTTAAGTGATCTTGGCTAACTCGTTTTAGAATTTGAAACGAATTAACCGAGATCATCTTTCAACAAAAATTTTGTAGTCCTGATGGATATTCTCGGACAGTTTCATCTCGATAGAACATTATTTTTTGATTCCGAATTTTGAATGATTTGGTTAAACAGAAAGTTTTAGTGCAATTGTTAAGTCTTGGAATTATTCTTAGACTCAACCTTTTGAGTTCCTTTATTGTAACTCACGGGGCGAAGCTGTTTTCAAACTAGATGAATTGCTGTCAGGAGATTAACAAACTATGATTTCAATAAATAGATTATGAATCCTTGGTTAGAAATACCGTTAGCTGATTACGAAGCCCACATGTCAATGGCTTCTATAGCCCAAGCGCAGTACATCTCACGAGTTCTTGCGGGGATTGTTCAAGATGTTCGTCCATCATCAGTTGCAATTATAGGATGTTCCGGCGGGAATGGATTTGATCAATTACCAACCGACATAGTTAAGCGCGTTGTTGGTGTTGAGATAAATCCTCACTATATAGAAATAGCGCGAGAACGGTACATGTATCATTTTAATCGACTCGAACTTATCTGTCAGGATTTTCAAACTTCAGCGTGTTCTTTTAAACCGGTAGATCTTGTTTTTGCCGCTCTTATTTTCGAGTATGTAGATTACATAACAGGACTTACTTCTATAAAAAAATTTATTAAACATGGTGGATTTCTATCGGTTATTTTACAACTGCCCAACGAAACAATATCAGCCGTTAGTCCAAGCCCTTATTCAAGCTTAAGTAAACTCAACGGTTTTTTAAAATTGGTTTCGCCGGAAAATTTTGAAGCATGCGCAGTCTCCGTCGGACTATCTGTTGTGACAAGTAAACGTTCAATGCTCGATTCCGGCAAAGTATTCCATGAATTTCTCTTACAAAAAACATGCAGCGAAGTTTATACGTCGGTTATTAACTTTTAAATTTCGAGAAGGAAAGAATAATGCTTGAGAAAATTATTTTTCAAGAATCAATTCATACATTTCAAATAGATTTTAACCATCATGTTAGCAACATCGTTTATATTCAATGGATGGAAATCGGGCGATTGAAATTATTACACAAAGCCGGTTTGTCAATTGAACAAATTGATAAAGCAGGCTTTTTCATAGTTTTAGCTGAGACTCATATCAAATATAAGCGCGAGCTTTTTCTTGGAGAAACTGTGGAAGTAGAATTATGGCTTTCAGAATTGAACGGGGTATATTCATGGTTTGAGTTTTTATTTAGAAAAGTTGGCGGAGATATTGTTGCTTCCGCACAGCAAAAATGTGTTTTTGTAGATACCAAAACAAAACGTCCAAAGCGGTTAATGGAAAAAGGATGGACGTTATTTCTCCCTTTCGTAAAAAATATCACTAATGACTGATCTGATACTTCAAATCAAAGTAAAAGTTAAGATTGCATCTCTAAAAAATTTTGCAGAAAAATTAATATCCGGTCAATTAGATAGATCAGCTATAATAAGTGAGACATATTGCGAAAAAGATGAACCTTCCATTGGGATAAGTTATTGGAAAGTTGATGATATGGAAGAATTTGAAAAGAAATTTTCCTTATGGAAACAATTCTATGAGACTATTGAAGTTAAAGAAGTTTTAACAGCCAGCGAGGCTATGATCGGGCTATTCAATGATTAACGCAGCTTCACACGTACTATGTTTCAGCTGAACAATGTTAGATTTAAACGAGAAAAAGTTTTACTTAATAAATAATTCTGAAACTGGTGAAGTTTCACAAGACACAATTTTTAATTATTTTCAACATGGTAAAATTGTTTGGGCAGATTATTCGGGAGGTTAGATTATTAAAGGAAACTTAATTGAGCTGATGGATGATGAAGGAATTCTAAGCATGGAATATCATCATATAAATAAAAAGTTTGAAATAATGACCGGAGAATGCCAATCCATTTCTGAAATATTACCTGACGGGAGAATAAGATTCTATGAAGACTGGAAATGGACATCCGGAGATTTTTCTTCAGGAGAATCAATTAGTGAAGAGATGATGTGATATAGAAGCATAATGGTAAGTTTAATTGTAAGAGAGAAGAAATTAATATGAAAAAAGATTTTAGAATTATTGGATTTGACGCTGATGATACACTCTGGATTAATGAACCGTATTTTCAGGAAACAGAAAAACAATTTTGTGAAATGCTTTCAGCTTTTTATACTGCGGATATCATCTCTCAAGAGTTGTTCAAGACCGAGATGCAAAATCTTAATTTATATGGTTTCGGCGCAAAAGGATTTATGCTTTCTATGATTGAAACCGCATTACGGATAAGTGATCATAAAGTTCCACAATCAACGATTGATAAAATCATTCAACTTGGAAAAGAACTTTTGAATAAGCCGGTAGTTTTGCTTGATGGTGTGGAAGAAGTTTTAGATAATCTGCACAAAAAAGGAATAGAATTAATTGTTGCGACTAAAGGAGATTTGCTTGATCAGGAAAGAAAGCTTAAAAAATCCAATATTGAAAAATACTTTCACCATGTAGAAATTATGAGCGATAAGAAAGAGTCTGACTACTTAAAACTTTTGTCGCATCTGGATATTAAACCGGAAAACTTTTTAATGGTAGGTAATTCTCTTAAATCAGATATAATTCCGGTTTTGAATATTGGCGGTTTTGGCATTCACGTTCCATATCATACAACCTGGCAACATGAAAAGACAGAAGAATTTGAAAAACAAAATAATTTTAGAGAGATCGAACATATTTCCGAATTAATAAAGATTTGCTAAGTATGAAAACACTTGACCTAAACAGTTGGAATCGAAAAGAGCATTTTAACTTTTTTTCACAATTTGATGAACCCTTCTTTGGAATTGTTTCGGAGATTGATTGTACAATTGCTTATAGAACCTCAAAGGAAAAAGGTCACTCATTCTTCGCCTATTATTTGCATAAATCTTTACTTGCGGTAAATGGAATTGAGGAATTTAAGTACAGAATTGACGAAGACAAAGTAATTGTTTACGATAAAATACACGCTTCTCCAACTATCGGAAGAGACGATGGAACTTTTGCTTTTTCATTTATAGAATTTAATGATGATTTTTTAACGTTTGAAGATTCTCTTAAAAAAGAAATTGAGAATGTTCAAGATTCAGTTGGTTTGCGACTGACCGAAAATGCAAGCAGAAAAGATGCAATTCATTACTCCTCAATTCCATGGAATACATTTACAGGATTAACTCACGCCCGAAATTTTAAGTTTGTTGATAGCGTACCCAAAATTACATTTGGTAAAATATTTTTGAGAGAAGAAAAAAAAATAATGCCTGTATCAATAAATGCTCATCATGGATTAGTAGATGGATTACATGTTGGAAAACACTTAACATTATTTCAAAAATTGATGGATGAATAGAACAAATTAACTGAAACGCGATTTCTTGACGGCAGTTCCTTTCTTCAACATCATTTTGTTAAATTAGGTTGGTTATCCTCCCGGAAAAATTTACTTCAACAAGAAGAATTGAAAACAATATTCAATAAACTTGAAAATGTACTGATTGTGGTTATATGAAACAGTATGTTACTGATGCTAAATCATTGCTAAAACTTCAACAAAAACAAAATAATCTGCAGCCAAAACAAAAGGAAATAACAATGGAATTAAAATCAAATTGGAAAGAAATCAAAAAACACTTCGATAAATGTTTCCGGACTAATTTTCATGTTGCTATTGCTTCTGTTGATAAAGACAACAACCCGACGATAACACCAATTGGTTCGCTCTTCTTAAATAATAACTGCACAGGTTATTACTTTGAAAAATATCCAACAAAATTGCCTCTTAACGCTGAACATAATAAAAGCATTTGCATTCTAGGAGTAAACAGCAACACATGGTTTTGGATAAAGTCATTATTCCTGGGAAAATTCAATTCTTATCCCGCATTAAAACTATATGGTAAACTTGGGAACAAGCGAGAAGCAACAAAAATTGAAATTGAAAGATTGAAGAGACGAGTTAGTAAAACTAAAGGAATGAAGGGGAATTCTTATTTATGGGGTAAAATGGAATTTGTGAGAGATATTGAATTCACGCATGTTGAAAAAATTAATTTAGGCAACATGACGCACGCGTTGTGATAAAAAATTATATAAAAAATATTCCGGGATTAAAATCAAGAATATCAAAGATTAGATTGTGAAAGGCACAAAATATGGACGAAACATCTAGGGCATCAAAACTTTGCCCAAAAATTATTTTAGAAGGTACGCGGCTTACATTTAAAACTGAGATCGCATTCGCCTTGAACGAACATCCGCGAATTGTTGGTTCGCGTAAGTATCGTTATCATTCCCCGCTAATTTCTGCTGAGTGGTGTGCGTTTACAAACTTTCCCTGGGGTCGCGGGATGATTAATTTTGAACCTCACGAAGAAACATTAGCTATGGAAACCTACCAAACATGGATGAGGTTGTTTGAGCTTCAGCGTTATTACTCATGGATTGTTGATCGCTTTCATATTTCAACACAAACATTTCAATTTTCTTCCAGAAATAAAATTTATGATTTTACTTGGCTTGAGGAGAGATTAAAAGCATTGAATTTTCGACTCGTCTTTTGTTATCGTTCGGCGGAATCATTTTCATCTGCACGCATTGAAAGATTAAAAGTGTCAGGATATCCTCCCCAATATGATAATCTAAATCTTTTTATTGAAGAGCAAGAGTTGATGAAAAAACTTGTAAGCGAATCGCAGCTTCAAACTCTTTGGCTGGATGTATCCGATAATGATATTCCGGCGGCAGTAGACAAAATTGCAAATTGGATGGATGCAACCGACGGACTTTATATGTTATGAGAATAATAAAGAGCTGCTAAAAGAAGATCAATATTTTTTATAAGAACTATGATTGACGAAACTGATATTAAAAACTGCCTCTTGCAGTGTTGGTCGTTACAATTGAGTAGTCTCTGGACAAGTGATAATCCTGCACGTGGCCAATGTGGTGTAACTGCGCTTGTCATAAATGATAACTTCGGCGGAGAGATATTAAAAACAAAACTTAATAACGGTAGCTGGCATTATTACAACCGGATCGAAGGGAAACGTTTAGATTTTACCAAAGATCAGTTTGAAAACATAATAGAATACTGTGATACGGTTTCTTCGAGAGATGAAGCATTTTCCGACACAAATGAAGAACAATACAATTATTTATCTTCTGCCTTTAAAAATTTCACTAAGAGTTCAAGAAGTAGAGTTAACCGGTAAAATAAAACATGAGGATAAAAACAGATATAAATAAAAATTTAGTTAAAATAACCGGATAGTTTATTATCATCGGAGCATTACAACAGTTACAAGCTCTCCATAGTTTATACAAGTATTCTCAGAGGAAAACCAGTTCCATTATATATGCAAAAGCTATTAAGTTTTTGTGGTATTCATGAATTGATTCAAAAAAAACACCGTCACTAAATATAATTTATGTCATAGAATTATAAATAAACTAATTCTACACTCATCCATAAAAAAATAATACAATCAAGGATTTCCCACATGCAAATAATTGACCTAAGTCATCCGATCTGTAATGATATGCCCGTTTATCCCGGGACAGAATCACCTATTATCAAACAAGAAACCAGTTTGGAGAAAGATGGATTTATTGAAAAAACTATCCATATGTCTTCTCACACCGGAACCCATATTGATTCACCGGCTCACATTATTAAAGCGGGAAAATCTCTTGATTCGTTTGATGTAAAATATTTTGCGGGAAGAGGAGCCGTTCTTAATTTCTGCGAAATAAATGGTAGTATTATTAATATTAATGATCTACTTCCCTTTGAAGAAATAATTGCAAGTGTTGAATTCTTATTAATAAATATAGGTTGGAGCCGCTTTTGGGGGAAGAAGCAATATTTTATTAACTATCCGGTTCTCAGCATAAAATCAGTGGAATGGATAACGACAAATTTTAAATTGAAAGGTCTTGGTATAGATGCTATTTCAGTTGATCGGGAAAATAGCAGCATTTTTCCTGTTCATCGCACAATATTAAAAAAAGAAATAATCGTAATTGAAAACTTAGCAAATTTAGAACAGCTTGGAACGGCTACTTTTTTATTTAGTTGTTTCCCATTAAAGATCGAAAACGCAGATGGCTCGCCGATTAGAGCAGTAGCGTTTTTGGATTAGCGTAATTTAAAATAAGTATCAAAGTGCAAAAAGAAAATTCATATCAAAATATATAGACATTTTTTTTCGGTTTAATAAGAAAAAATCCTGATATTTTTTTGCTAATTTCCATTATAGGAAGTATAATTCATTCGTTCATTTAATTTATTAATATTACTGTCGGTAAAAATATTATAGAAATTCAACAACTTGATTGCAGACAATAAAAAATTAAAAAAATTATCGAGGAAGGAGGTGTAATTTCATGAAGCCTAAAAAGTTTACACTTTATTTTGCTAGAATATCATTACTGCACTAACGTATAACAATCACCTTATTTTCACAACTAGTTTTAAGATAAGTATTGTACGGTCAGTTGCTCAAAGTTTCATAAGATCAATAGTATCCACATTTCGAAAAAAATATTTGCTAACTAAGAATATTCACATTCAAAATAGGAGTATATATGAAAATCAAAAGTGCAGCCATTTCATTTCTCTTAGTATTATTCATCTTGTTCCTTCCGCAAAAATTACATTCTCAAGGCGTAACTACCGCCTCGATGAACGGTATTGTGAAGGATATTACGGGTGAACTATTACCTGCGGCAAGTGTAATGGCAATTCATGAACCTACAGGTACAAAGTACGGCGCATATACTACAATTGACGGAAGATTTAGTCTCCCGAATTTAAAAATTGGTGGACCTTATTCTGTTACGGTTACTTATGTCGGTTATAAAAAAGAAGAACAAAAAAATATCTTCTTAAATCTCGGTCAAAATTTCAGAGTGGAATTTGTTCTGCAAGGGGAAGCAGTTAACTTGAAGGAAATCACTGTTCTTGCTGAAAAAGATAATACTTTGAATAGCAGCCGGACTGGAGCGGCAACATATATTTCAACCGCGCAAGTTGCTGAAATGCCCTCTATAAAAAGAAGTACAAGAGATATTACAAGGTTGGATCCGCGAAGCGATGGTAATTTCAGTTTTGGCGGAAAGAACTGGTTATTTAACAATATTTCACTCGATGGTTCATATTTCAATAATTCATTTGGATTAGATGATCCAGCCCCGGGTGGCCAAACAAATGCCGAACCTGTTCCTTTTGATGCTGTTGCAGAAGTGCAAGTATCGGTCGCCCCGTTTGATGTAAGAGAAGGGGGATTTACCGGCGCCGGTATTAACACCGTTACAAAAAGCGGAACAAATGATTACAAAGCTTCATTATATAGTTTTATGAGAAACGAAAATTTAGTTGGCAATAAAGTTAGTGGAAATAAAGTAGTAGCTAATCCGAGTCTATTTTATAACCAATCGGGATTTACGGCAAGCGGTCCTATTATTCCAAATACATTCTTTATTTTTATGAATGGTGAAGTGGAAAGAAGAAAAGATCCCGGGACTAATTTTGCTGCAAATACCGGAACTTCCGGATTCGGAATTTCACGAGTAAAAGCATCGGACATGGACAAAATTAGAGAAAGAATGATATCTGTTTATGGATATGATCCGGGTTCCTATGAAAATTATACTAATCATACGGATAACGAAAAATTCCTCATCAAATTGGATTGGAATATTAACGAAAGCAATAACTTTACTTTTAGATATAATTACTTGAATGCAAGGCGAGATCTCCCGCCGCATCCTTTTGCAATTAGCTATAATGGAACGGGAAGAGGACCAAATGAAAACAGTCTGCCGTTTCAAAATGCCGGGTACAGAATGAACAACCAGTTAAGTTCATTTGCAGCAGAATTGAATAGCAGAAGTGATAAATGGGCAAATAGATTTTTTGCCAGTTATAATAGATTCAGAGATTTCAGAAAACCTTTCAGCAAACTCTATCCAACAATTGAAATTGCCGAAAATGGAATTACTTATACTACATTAGGTAACGAACCATTTTCCATCAACAATATTCTTGATCAAGATGTTTGGCAGTTTACAAACAATTTCAGTTATTTTGCCGGAAATCATGTGATAACAGCCGGTGTCAATTTTGAATCCTTCAAATTCTATAATTCCTTTAATCTTTTCTTTGCGGGATTATTTATGGTTCCTGTAGAATATGGTGGAACAACTTTTTCTTCTTTAAATCAATTCTTCCAATTAACAGATCCGGCTAATCCAAGTTTTGTTGACTTCAATAAAATTGCTTCCGATGCTGCAAAGAATCCATTTAAAGGTGAAGATATTAAAGTTGGGCAGTTAGCTTTCTACGCACAAGATGAATTTTTAGTTTCTGAAAAACTCACTTTGACCTACGGAGTACGCGTTGATATTCCGATGTACTTTAATGATATGGTAGATAATCCATTTTCTAGATCTTTAAACTTGCTTGATGCAGATGGAAATCCGGAAGTAGTTGATCAAAGTAAACTTCCGAAAGCTACTCCACTTTTCTCGCCACGTGTGGGATTTAATTGGGATGTAACCGGAGATAGATCAACACAACTTAGAGGAGGAACTGGAATTTTTACCGGAAGACTTCCTTTCGTCTGGATCGGAAATAACATTTCTAATCCCGGTGCTAACCCAAATCTTCCACCCAATATGAGATCGTTTTATTTGAATGCAATGACTCCTGATTTCAAATGGCCGCAAGTCTGGACAACTAATTTTGCGGTAGATCAAAAACTTCCTGAAGACATTTTGGGTACACTTGAATTCGTATATGGCAAAGATATAAATGCCATTTATGTTAGAGATGCTAATTTAGGAAAAGTAAAAGGTTACCTGCCGGCTCCTGACGGAAGATCGGTTTATAGCGGACCTATAAATAACAATATCGGCGGCGCTTATGTAATTGATAATGCGAGTGAAGGGTATAACTATAGTATTACTGCTCAATTGAGAAAGAATTTCGATTTTGGTCTTAATACAAGTTTATCCTATACATATCTTGAAGCGAAGAGCTTAATGAAATCTACTGAGATTGCAAGTGTCTTGTATGGTGAAAATGCGATTCAAGCAAATCCGAATAAACCATATTTAAGTAACTCCGAATTTGGTAACCGCAATCGTATAGTTGCATCTGCAACCTATCGCCACGAATGGTCGGAAAGTTGGGCTACCAGTATCGGTGTTTTTGCCGAACTTGCCGAAGGAAATAGATTCAGTGGTGCTGGAGGAAATAGATATTCATATATCTATTCCGGTGACGTTAATGGTGATGGTTCGGGATCAAACGATTTAATTTATATTCCGCGAAATCAAAGTGAAATTATTTTCGATCCTTATGTTGATGCAAGTGGCAATACTATTTCGGCTCAAGAGCAATGGAATGCTTTTAATGCTTTCATCGAACAAGATGATTACTTAAAAAATAATCGCGGTAAAATTGCCGATCGTTTTGGAGCAATCAATCCGTGGTTCAGCAATGTAGATTTAAGATTGTTACAAGACTTTTCATTTTTTATGGGAAGCCAAAAACATACTATTCAGTTGAGTGTCGATATTCTAAATGTTGCCAATTTGTTAAACTCAAGTTGGGGTGTAAGACAAGTTGCCAACTCGGCAGCAACTTCACCGCTTCAGTATGTTAAAACCGATGCTCAAGGCGCCCCGGTTTTCAAATTCAATACTAATTTGAAAAAAACATTTATTGACGATCCCGGTGTGCTTTCTCGCTGGCAAATGCAAGTTGGTATCCGCTATCTTTTCAATTAGTAACCAGTCCCAAGTATTATTTAAGCTCCCTGCACACGCAGGGAGCTTGATTAAGTTTCTCTGCGCGTTGTTTGTTTAACCATCATTAAAATATTCTAAAATCGCATAACAGACTGAAGTCTGTTTTACGGGAACAAGACCGGGAAGAGATTTTAACGTAAGGGGAATCTACTGTTGTGGGTTATTCCATAAGTCACTTTACGCAAAAAAATAATTCGGTTTTAAATTCTGTAACGCAGACTTAAGTCTGCGCTACGATTTTGCACTATTTTAACAATAAGTGAAAGAATCTAGCATAACGTGAATTAATAAATAATAGCTCAAAATTTTTCTGCGATAAGTAATAAGTGTATCTAAAAATGTAAAATCTCGTCTAAGTATTTAACAACATTAAAAACTTATAGGAGATTTATATGAACACCGGAACAACCAACCAAAACCAAACAACTTCTGAAAACGGAAAAGAATTTGAAATAATTCATCTCGAAAAAACTAAAAAGTCTTGTAGCCTATGTGAAGATTTTGCCTCGGCAAAAGCGGCAAAAGATGATATGATTGCTGTTATGAGCTGCGAAGGAGCTTGTTTGAGGGGAGAAGTTTCAAGAAGAGTTGCTAATAATTTATGCTTTGAAGAGTACCCGGAAAAAACCGCGCGTGTTTGTCTTGGCGGGGCATTTACAAAAAATACCGGGCAAAGAAATATGGTACGGTCAGCTACAAGAGTAATTGCTTTAGAAGGGTGCGTGATTGAATGTGCTTCCAGAATGATGAAAGGTGTAATCCCGGATTTAGAAACTGAAGTAATTATTGTTGATAAATATTATAACTTCAACAAAAATCTTTTCGCAATTAACGAA
>JALNWB010000101.1 GCA_023231105.1 Ignavibacteriaceae bacterium
ATCATTTCTTTGTTTAGAAAGAAAATCAAACCGTTCCTTTTCTTCTTCATATTCCGAATAGGCAAGAGGATTGATCATCCCAAGATTTTTTATCTGCTGATTAAAACTTGCAACTTCTTCCTGGCGGGTTATAAAATCGAACGAATCAAGATCATCAAATGGTTTCAGCGTAAGCGTAAGCGAATATTTTTCTTGAATATGCTGTTGAAGGTTTTCAATTTTAAAATCAGCTTCCTTTAAAGAGATATCTGCTTGATGAATTGCATTCAAGTCTTCTTCCCGCTCAATGCGGATATTTTTTTGCTGCTGTTCTAAATTTGAAATGTTCGTTCGTACAAGTTTAAATTGCCCATCAATAGCCATTTCTTCGCTTTTCAATAAACCTTGAACTTCATTCAATTCAAAAAGCTCATCGTTTTTTTCTTCCAAAATTGCATGAAGACTTTGCAGCTCTTCGGTTGCAGAAGCGACATCTTCTTCTCTTTTTTCAATTGATTTGCGAATGGTTTCAACCGATTCTTGTGAACGCTGAAGCGCATTTTCAAAATTTCTTTTTTCGCCGGACATTCGTTCAAGCGTTAGATTTACTTGATTTTGCTGAGTGGAAAGCTGCCTGTAATCATTTTCGCAAGTTGAAAAATCCGTTTCAAGCGAGCGAAGCAGTTCATCTGCTTTTTGTTTTTCTTCAATTTGTTTCCGCAAAACATTTGAAAGAGACTCAAGTTCTTCTTCAAGTTTATTTGCTTGCGTAGCTAACGATTGCATCTCTTGATGAGCTTTTTCCGATTCGTCGTAGGCTTTACCTTTTTCAAATTCAAATTTTTCAATTTGTTTTTCAACGTTGCGCAAATCATTTAAAAGAATTTTCCCGTTTTCGGAAAGAACTTTTAAATTGATCGAGCCGATCTCATTTTCAAGCTGTTCAATTGTCTGTTTAATTTCTGTTAACTGCGTATCGCGCTGGGGAATTTCTTTTTTCAGGTTTTCAAGCAGTTGCTTCCTGCCGAAAAGCGTGTCGTCAAGTTTAGGAGCAGAACCAGCTTCAATAACTCCTGAGTTGTGAACGAAATCGCCGTTGAGCGTTGCAAAGTTGAAGAGAGGAAAATGTTTTGAAAGCGCAAAGGCATTGTCAAGTGAATCAATAACCGCCGTGTTCACCAAAAGTTTTTGGAAGAAAGGTTTCCAGCGGGTTTCGGTTTCAACAAAGGTTTCAGCCCAACCTAAAAAGGAATTTTCTTTTTCAAGTCTTTTACTTTTCCGGGTTAGAAAATAGTTTTCGATTTTTTCGAGAAGAGATTTTTTTTCACTTTCCGAAAATCCGAAAACATAAAATGATGCTTTGCCGTAATCGTATGTGTTTAAATACTCAATTCCTTTTTTAACATCATCAATGGTTTCAACAAGGATATTGTTCAAATTATTTTTTAGTGCGGCTTCAACGGCAAAACGAAATTTATCATTTGCGTTGCCGATGTTAGCAAGAATGTTTTTGTCTTTGGTTTTCCATTCCGGGTTGGCAATTAATTCTTTCGCTCCTTTTGAGAAACCATCAAGATTGTTGATCAAATTTTGCAGAAAACCGATCTTATCTTTTAAAGCATGAATTACCGTTTTGGCTTCCGCTTCTTTTGTGCGGAACTGCGAAAGTTTTTGTTCGAGTTCGTCTTTTTCTTTTTGCTTCTGATTAAAAAAGGAATCCGCTTCGGCTAATTTTTGTTCAACATCTGTTTTATCTTCCGAAAGTTCGCCGATAAATCCAACAAGTTTAGCGATGGTATCGGTTAACGTTTTAATTCTTAAATCGGTTTTGTTTAAAGCGTCGTTCGTCCGCTTTAATGCAGCTTCAACGTTGGCAAGATCATTTTCTTTTGTGGTGATCTCTTTAAATTTATCAAGCAATGTTTCCGAATAACTTTTTAACGCAACCCGTTTTTCTTCCAGCGTAGTTTTCTGTTCTTCAACTTGAACGGAAAGCGCTTCGCGTTCATTTTGTTTTGCAAGAATGGAGGAAGTCGTCTCTTCAATTTTCTCTTTAAACTCTTCAATCTGTTCAAGCGTAATTTCTAATTGAACGGCAAGCTCTTCTTTTTCCTTCGAATATTTATCAACGTTCTTCTCTAACGATTTTTTTCTTTCCTCTGCAACCGAAATAGCGCGTTGAACGGAATAAATTTTCTCGGTCTGTTTTGTTATTTCGTTCCGCTTTGCGGCAAGTTGAGTTTCGATGGAATAAAGTTCTTCTTTAACTTCTTTAATCTTATCATCAAGTTGAGCAAGTTCTGATTCCAATTGAATTTTTTTTGCAAAAAATTCTTCTTTCTTCAACTTAACTTCTTCTTTGCGGGTTGTGTAAAGCGCAAGTTCGCGTTCGCACAGATCAATTTCAAGTTCGCGCAGTGTTGTAGAAATTTTGTTGTATTTGTCAGCTTTCTTAGCCTGGCGCTCAAGTGAAGAAACTTTCTTTTCAACTTCGGAAACAATATCGTTCACGCGGGTTAAATCGCTTTTAACTTCGTCAAGTTTTTTCAGCGTAAGCCTGCGGCGAAGTTTGTACTTGTTTACGCCTGCGGCTTCTTCAAACATATTGCGGCGTTCTTCAGCTTTGTTATTAAGAATGGTTTCCACCATTTTTAATTCGATAACGGAATAAGCGTTGGAACCGATTCCCGTATCCATAAAAAGATTGGTAATATCTTTTAACCGGCAAAGATTTTTATTAAGAAGATATTCGCTTTCGCCGGAACGGAAAATTCTTCTTGAAATTGTTACTTCAGAATATTCGGTTGGAAGAATGCCTTTATTATTTTCAATGGTAAGAGAAACTTCGGACATTCCCATCGGCTTGCGTGTGGCTGTTCCGTTGAAGATAACGTTTTCCATTTTATCGGAACGGAGCGTGCTGCTTTTCTGCTCTCCCAAACACCAGCGGATCGCATCAACAATATTGGTTTTGCCGCATCCGTTAGGACCAACGATTGCCGTTAATCCTTTATGAAAATGTACTTCCGTTTTTTGCGCGAAAGATTTAAAGCCTAATATTTCAAGTTTCTTTAAATACAAAAATTATATCCTTGCCAAAAATTCTTTTATACCGAACATAAGGAAATCAAAAGTTGCGCTCGTTGTCTGCATATAGATCAAAAAGATGCCCGAAACACCGACGAGAAAAACGATTGAATAGAAATATACTTTCCCCGGCGAGACATCATAAATAACATAAATGCCTTTTATTAACCGGTAAATAGTCAACACGCAGACCAGTAAAAGAATGATATAGATATAGAGATTAATTGCATCCATTGCAAGTAAACGGTAAAGAATTATTGCTCCCGGGATCAACAAAACAAAAGGGAGAAACGACCATACCACTGTGTAATATGCGTTGGAAAGGAAGATTTTGTTCATCACAAAAAATGAAAAGAATTTCACCAACAAAGAAATGAACAGCAGTTTAACAAAGACAATTACCGTTAAACTAACTATTGCCTGCACCGGATGCCACGAAAGATAACTCATCGCTGAACTAAGATTTTCACTTCCGAAAGAGAGAATAAACCGTTCGAAAAGAATTTTATCTTTAAAGAAAAAGAAAAGACTTGCCGTTAAAGACCCGATAATTGCCGAAATAATGAATGCCAAAATAGTCGTATGCACACCGGAGATTACCCGCAAATCCCTGATATCGGCGAAAAAATTATATGGACGAAGCAGTGCGCGCGAAGTATCTTCTCTAAATTTTCTGCCTGAGTTAATTAAAAATCCTGTTAACAGTGCAAGCAGCAATCCGCTGATAATAAAAGCCATCGGTGACTGATCTTTTTTTAGACCGATGGGAACGGTTACCTGTTCGAGGTTGTGAAGTTTGGCGTAAAGAACTTTATAACCGGGGCGATTGGTATTTCTGTCTTCGTTGCAGATTCCAAGTGTCAGAATTTTTTCATTGTTGTATTGCGAAAGTACCGAATGATAATCGCAGCGGTAATCGAACATCGAATTAATAAAATATCCTGCGTTCTCATTCTCTTCAGAATAAGAAAGAAGATCGCTGAAAAATTTTGCCTGCGCTTCAAACGTGGATTTATTTGTATATCCGCTCGATCTTCCTTGCGTTACCATGTAAGTCGCTTCGCTTAGAAAAACTTTTCCTTTTCCCAATTCGTCTTGAAGCGGTTTATACATTGTATTAAGCTCCGAAAGAGAAGTTGCGAATAACTCGATTCCGTAGAAATCCAGCTTCGGAATTTCACGAAAATGCCCAGCAACAAATGAAGCATAAACAGGTTTGGAAATAATTTTTTTTATCTCTTCCGCTTGAGTTTCTAAATAAAAAGTATGGCTGGGGGAATTTGGTAAAAATCCGCCGCCCAACCCAACGGCAGCTACCGCACTGTAATTGCCGTAAGCGGAAAGAAATCTTTTTAAATAATTAGTTGAAAGAGAAACGAAATTTTGATCTTCAACTAAACTTTCCGGAAGCGAAGAAACCGGAGACTCAACAAATGCAAGCAGACCAAGTTCGCTGCACAAAGCGAGCAAATAAGGATGCGGCGCCTGTTTTGGAAAACGGACGGCATTGAAACCTAAATCTTTAATTTGCGTAAGATCATTTTTCATCTGCTCATACGTAAACATGGGTCCGTAACTTTTATTGGAAGCAAAATAAGTCACCCCATTCAATTGAAATTTCTCTCCGTTTAAATAAGGAGAATCTTTTTGAATCGAAAAATTATAAAATGAAACCGGTTGTTTAATTTCATCAATTACATTTCCGTTCTGTAAAATTTGAGCAGTGATAACGTAAGCATTGGGAGTGTTGCAATTCCACAGTATTAAATTTGAAGCTTCGAACGACTGAGAAAGAATTTTTTCTTTTCCTTTTCGCAACTGAATTTGATCACTTACGGAACCATTTGAAGAAAAATCGTTTCGATTTTGTACGGAGAATTTCACTTCAAAATTTTCATTTGATGTTGAATCACTTTTACCGCGAAATTCGTGATTTGCAAAATTTGCAGATACAAAAACTTTTGCCCGTGAAGAATTTGGAACAACTTCGTAATGAAAGTTGAACCTGGAAATATGAATGTTTGGAACAAACTTCAAATAAACGTCTCTGAAAATTCCACCAAATCTTTCCGGGGCTAAAAATTCATTTTTGTAAGGAATGGTGTGTGTGGCGTCAAGTTTGGAGTTTACTTTTACCGTTAGGACGTTTTTCTTGTCGCTTTTCAATAAATCTTTCGGAAGCAAAACCGAAAACGGGAATTCTCCGCCAGGATGCAAATAAATAACCGAATTATTAATCGATATTTCCGCAGTGTAGCTTACACCCAGAAAATGAAGCTCAAAATTGTTGTCTTGAAGATCAGATTTTGAAAGTTCGAAGTATTTTTCATATACAACTTCGGCATTTCCCTCAAAAAGAGAAGGAACGCCAACTGCGGTTTTCTTTTTTTCTTCATCTTTACTGTTATAAACTTTCCAAAGACCATCCAAAAGCATGGTTTTCCGGATAGACGAACTTTCGATAAAATTTAATCCACCTCCGGCGGATTTTTCGGTAACGGAATAATGCGGAAGTTCTTTAAAAACAATTTGCGGTTGAATAATTTTCGAGATGAAAAGCAACAAAAGAATTGTAAAGAGCGTGAAATTTTTGTGCAGAGCCATCAAAAGCAATAATCCTTTAAATAATCATAATCGGAGATGTAAATATACGATTTAAAGGGGGGGGAAATCAATATAAAATTGGGCTTCTTTTTACTTCTTTGTTTAGCTGATTTCCTTAATCTGTTCATTTGTAAAGACTTAACAAAGAATTTGGCTTAAATCAACTAAAATTGATCCCCAAAAGAAAAGTTTGACAACGAAAGGTGAAATCTCTATATTTGAAGCGAAATTTTAATGAATTATTAAAAAAGGTCGTAATGGCAAATCATAAGTCCGCAAAGAAAAGAATAAAAGTGACTGAAAGAAGAAGAGTGGAAAACAAAACTTCTCTTTCAAAATTAAAAACGCTAACGAAAAAAGCGTTAGGAATGTCAGAAAAAGAAGAAATTGAAAAAGCTTACAAAGAAGCCGTTGCTTATACCGATAAAGTATCAGCAAAGGGGAGAATCCACAAAAACACCGCAGCCAGAAGAAAAGCCGCTTTAACGAAACATTTCAATTCTGTTGTATCCGCACCAAAAGTTGAAACAAAAGAATAAAGTTTTTAGATGAAAATCCCGAGGTAAAGTTTGTTACTGCGGGATTTTTTCAATTCTTTATAAATTCTCTATCGCATCAATTCCCGAAGGCATTGGAAGGAAGAACCTGATTCTCTGAATTTCTCCGTTCCGTTTAACAAGTTTATTGATTTTCTTTTTGATCAATACGCTGTGTTCTATAAAAATGTCGTCTTCGATTGTACACCCGAAAATATAACTTGTTCCTTTGATAAGCACATGTTTGCCGATGCGCAACGGAAAAGCATCGCTTCCGGTCATGTTAACACTTGATTCAATTTTTGTGTTTTCGCCTATTTCAATATTCCCTTTAATAATATCGCCCCAGAGAATTTCAACGCCATCGCCAATCACAAATTTTTGATGCATGAATGTAGAAAGGTGAACATTCTCCCACACGTGAACATTTTTACCGAAGATGACATTTCCATCCACAAAAACATTCTTCTTCAATTCTAAATTATAATTGAGCTGAACTCCTTTGCCGATATAAACGCCTTTCCCGATCCGGATATCAAGCGGAGTTCCGGCTTTGTCCAATTCTAAAATATGGTCAACAACCGACTCATCAATAAAGAAATCTTCATTATCATCTATCTCGATAATATTCTTCAACTTGTCATAGACTTTTTTCCGAAAAATGTTTTCCATTTCTTTTAAAACAGATTTATCATTAAAACCCATCACAACATTATGGTCGTCGGGACTAATTGCCGAAACGGAGTAACCCGATTTATTAAACAAAGCAATTAGATCGGTTATGTAAATTTCATTTTGAACGTTTTCGCTGCTCAGGTTTTTGATTTCTGAGACGAGTTTTTTAAAATCGAAAGCATAAACACCGGAATTAAATTCCCGGTTTTCGATAAGTTCTTGTTTAGTGTAGGAAAAAGTTCTTCCCTTATATTTTAAGAGATACGGCTTGTCGTCCGGCAGTGAAAGAATATCTTTGTGTTCTTTAATTTCAATAACTCTTCCGCAATCGCTCCCGCAAGGATTTCCTTTAACATCTTTTTCTTTTGCCCGGATAATTCTTCCGTAAGAGTTATCTGCCGGATTACCTTCATAAATTCCGGTAAGCACCATCATGTCGGATTTCGATTTAAGAAATTCATCACGGAACATGGCAACGGTTTCTTTATTGATAAGTCCCATATCCCCCGGGAACAAAAACACACTTCCGTTAAATTTTTTCGCTTCAATTTTTTCAAGTGCAACTTGTACGGCGTGTCCGGTTCCTTTTTGTTCTGCCTGGTAAGCGAAAAGCGTTTGCGGACGTTTGCCGATAACCGACATAACATCCATCGCTTTTATTCCTACAACCAAAATTGAATTAACGGAAGGAATACCTTGGTTTGATGCATTGAAAACGCGCTCGACGGTTGGAGTGCCCCAAATTGCGTGAAGCATTTTTGAACGGTGTGATTTTATTCTTTTACCGTGCCCCGCCGCTAAAATAATTGAGACTTCTTTTGTCTTGTAATTAAATTCGGAAGAGAGTTCTTCCGCTTTTTGATAAATTTCTTCTTGTGCCGTCAAAATGAAACCTCATTAGTGAGTAGAAAATAGTTAAGCGCATGGATGAATGAAAATGAATGGATGAATGTTTTTCATTCAGTCATGCAACCATGCAATCATTCATTCGATGATTACAAATTATTTGGTTCTGGTTTACCAGGTTATGTTATGGGAAATCAAATAAATAACTGTACAAAAATTAGTCAAGTAGAACAGGTTTTGCAACTTTCTCTTTTAAACTGTAGTTGATGTTCTGATATTTTTGAAATAACTTTCGATTAACAAAAGGAAAATTTATGGCAGCGTTAAAAAAATCAAGAAATAAAATGATTGCCGGAGTCTGCGGTGGTCTTGCAGAATGGCTTGGATGGGATCCGACAATTGTGCGGATTGGGTACGTGCTCATCTCTATTTTTAGCATTGCATTTCCGGGAATACTCGTTTACATCATTCTTTGGGTTGTAATGCCCGCACCGGATAGTGACGAATAAAAAGTAATCCGCCGCAACATTCAAAATAATAATTAGTCTGCCGCGGCGAATTAAGGGTAGAATAGAAAAACCTTTTTACTTTTTACTTTCTACTTGTCATTTTCCACTTTTGCTAATCTTTCATCCTCGTCCCTTTTTCTTCATGGATGAAAATCCAGCTTACCACTCTGCCGATGCTGATCTCTTCAAAATAATTCCAATATTGTTTTGTGCGCACATGCAGCGAACTTGTATCTTTTTCACTGATCGCTGTGGCTTCATCCATAATTGCTTTTATCCGTTTTAACCATGCGCTCATATTTGCAGGGCGCAAATCAAGCCAGCCTTCGTAAGCAAAGCGGTTTATTTTTACTTTGTCAAGAGAAATTTCGTTATCACCGGTGAAGACGGGAATTTTCATTTCGTTTCCGCGTAAAAACGTTTTCCCGTCGGGCAACAAAATTGGGATTCCGATTGAAAGCATTTCGTTCCGCAAGTTGTGATTATTTTTTACCAAATCTGTGCAAAGCTGCGAAAGTTTTTTTGCAGAAAAATTCGGAACATTTTTCATTGTTCCGGCAATAGTTTTTATCAAATGAATTTCAAACAGTAACTTGGAAAGACGCGGAGGACCAAGCATTTCAAACGCAACGCTGTGAATGTCATGTTTCTTTTCAAGATCAGAAAGAATATCAACCGCAAAGTGTTGAAGATAACCGGCACGGTAACTGGGGTTTAGAGTTGCATTATCAAGCGCATTAATAATATCGCTGCCCGTATTTCGTCCTTTAATTTCATAGATAATGTTCTCGGCAATTTCTTCGGGAGTAACAAATTCCATTTGCTTCTGCGCAGTAATTACTTCAAACTCGCCGCGGGAAAAAATGCCGTTCTCGCCGGTATCAATAAAAACCGATTTCAAAACTTTTCCGCTTGGCGAATAAGTTTTATCTAATTGAAAACTTAATTTACCATTTAAAGGTACTTGATCTTCAAAAGGAATTTCGTACAGTTCAATCGGTTTTCCTTTTTTCTTCACCGTGTTGAATTCAATTTTCTTCCATGCAATTGCCGCCGTTGGTTTAATTTCTTTTGCAATTGCAGAATCGGGAGTTCTTCCCATCAACCAAAGCAAAAGTGTGTGGGCGCCTGCAATGGCGGATTTACTCAGCAAAACGCGCGAAGGTTTCTCTTCACTGTGTGTGTAAGGAATGTTCAAGCCCATTCCGCCGGTTCCGCTTGTCCCGATTTTAAAATAGATTTCTGTTTTCGCCACGTGCATCGCGTTGTAAAGAATTTGGATGTGTCTTATCAACTGCGGAATGTACATGGTGCAGAGAATTTTTTCCGTCTCTTCAATAACTTCTTCCAGCTTTGGTTTGTTATTTAATTTATGCTTTACCCTTTTGTACGTTGTGTAAATGTCCTGGTAGGCAATACCCGTTGCGGTGTTTATGCAGTCAACAATAATTTGCGGTTTATGTTTGTTGATAAGTTTGTAGAGCGATGCGCTTTTTAGAATTTCACTGCCGAGTTCTTCAAGCGTATCTTGCATCAAAATTTTTCTCTTAACAGGATCAGCAAGAATTTCATTTCTATCTTTATCCTTGAATTCTTCCCGAACCAAAATATTTCCCCACCAGGGCACAAAATAATTTTTTGGCAGATGCGGATACTCTTTTTTGAGCTTGTTAACTTCCTCGAAGGCTTCTTCTTTGCGGAGAGAAGTGACGATAATTTGTTTCGGTTTTTCGGAGATCAGTTTTTTTGTAACTGCATTACCGACTAAACCCCAGCCGCCGAGAACTAAAACTTTTTTGTTTTGAATGTCCATTGACGAACCTTATTATAATTGTAAATAATATTTGTTACAAAATTACAACCGATGAATTGGAAAACCTAAGTCAGCAACATTGCACAGCATTCTCTATATTTGTGTTATGAATATTAACCAACTGCAAAAGCTTGCTTCTAAAAAGAAGAAACACATTATTGGAATTATGTCCGGCACTTCGCTTGACGGAGTTGACGCTGTTTTAGTTGAAGTTTCCGGTAACGGAACAAAAACGAAGATCAAGCAACTTGGCTTTATTACTTATCCTTTTCCGCACGGAGTAAAGAAGAAAATTCTTGAAAACTCAACCACAAACTCCGGCAATGTTACCGACATTTGTAAACTTAATTTTTTGATCGCGCACATTTATACTGATGCAGTAAAAAAACTTTGTAGAAAAAGCAAGTTTAATTTAGCGGATGTTGATTTGATTGGTTCGCACGGACAAACAATTCATCACCTTCCGCAGAAGAAAAATTATTACGGATATACTTTCGGTTCAACGTTGCAAATTGGTGATCCAAGTGTCATCGCAAAGTTAACCGGTGTTCTCACGATTGGTGATTTTCGAACCGGCGATGTTGCGATTGGCGGAGAAGGTGCGCCGTTGGTTCCTTATTTCGATTATATCATGTTTCATTCAAATGAAAAAAGTAGAGCTCTCCTCAACATCGGTGGAATTTCAAACATCACCGTGCTTGATAAAAGAGGTGATGCATCTTCAGTCATCGCTTTTGATACCGGTCCCGGCAACATGATGATTGATCTGCTCGCGAAAAAATATTTTAATGTTGAATATGATGAGGACGGGAAAATCGCCTCCGGCGGAAAGATTAATGAAGAGATTTTCAGCAGGCTAAAAAAACATGATGACTTTATCGAGAAGAACATTCCCAAATCAACGGGACGTGAATATTATGGAGCAGATTTTTTATCTCCCTTATTAAAAAAATTTCGCAAAATTCCGAAAGAGGATTTGCTTGCAACCATTACCCATTTTACAGCTTACAGCGTTTACCGCAACTATGAAAAATTTATAAAAAGCGAAATGGAAATCTCAGAGTTGTTTGTTAGCGGCGGCGGGGCGAGAAATAAATTTATAATGAACTCGCTCAAAAAATATTTCGGCAAACTGGTTGAAGTTAAAAACGTAAAAGAACTTGGTATATCATCAGACGCGAAAGAAGCAATTTGTTTTGCGGTACTTGCCAACGAAACATTGGCGGGAAATCCGGCAAATATTCCGCGTGTTACCGGCGCATCAAGATCAACTATTTTGGGGAAGATCTGTCTGCCGTAAGAAATTATATCGTTCCTACGGAACTTTGATTGTTTGGTTCTTCTTAATTCTACCAATATTTCATCCCTACGGGATGAAGAAAGATTAATCCCTGAGAGATTTGATATTGGTAGAACTATAAATTATAAAAACAAACAAAATCCCATGAGGGATGAGATATAGAAATGTAAGGTTTCTCGATGAGATTATTTTTCCAGCTCAGCTTTTAATTTAAGTTCTATAAGTTTTTGCATAGGTGAATTTTTTGCACCAGATATAAGTTTTTTCAGAAATTGTGTGCGCTTTACTTTATTCGGAATCTCTTTTTTATAAAAATCAGTTTCAAAAAAATAACGGGCTGCAGATGACCAGGAATAATCTTCCATTAACTTTTTGTCAATCTTCTCGTTATGAGTATCATCGTGTAGCAATATTCTATAAAAACTAGAAATTACTGATAAAATATGTGGCGCATAGACGCTATTAGGATGTGCATCAATCAGTGACTCAATTTCCTTTATTTGTTTTGCAGCGTTGAATGGTTTTCTGCCTTCTATTTCAACAAACGAGTTATAAACAACTGCTTCACTTCCTTCCGGTTTCACTATTTTAATTATTTTTTCGATCGAATAGCGTTTGTTTTCATAAAAATGAGAAAGAGAAACAGAAAAGTCCACTTTTATTTTATACGTACCCTTTTCAAAAAAGTTATGAGAATAGGCGGTATGTGTGATCCCAAAAAATGTGTTCAATTGAAGAATCTTATATGATTCCCCATTCGGCTTAAGTGTTGAGTGTATTGGGGAAAACGAATCCCCCGATCTATGACTACATTGTATCTCTTTACCATCACTATTTAACATTTTTATATTGACATAACCAGATTTTTGAATAGTCTTACTAATGTTTATTATGTTTACTCCAATGTCAACTAATTCACCAACCAAGAAAGTGTCTTTCTGCATAAATACTTTATACTCAAATGGCTGCTGCCCAGCAACCACAGAAGCAAACAACATTACAACTACAATTGATATTTTAATTTGATTCATCTTTTTACCATAAACCTTTTTTCTTAGCGAAATTCAGTGATCTTAGTGTCTAAGTGGTAAAGGCATTTTCACCACTGAGGCACTAAGGACACAAAGAAACACTAAGATATTTTAATCAGCGGAGAAAATTCTTCATTAAACTTTTCCCCTTTGTAAATAACTTGTTCTAAAAATAATCCCGAAGGAGGAGCGGTAAACTTTGCAGGTTCGTTGCTTAATGAGGTTAAATATTTTATCAAATCCGTTTCGGTTAAATGATTTCGCCCCACTTCTGCCGTTACGCCAATCATTCTGCGGACTTGCTTCCACAAAAAATGTGAGCCGATAATTCTGATGAGAATTAAATCATCAACTTCGGTTAACGTAATATTGTTGATAAAAACTTTGGTCGATTTTTCTTCAATATTTTTATCGGTGAACGAAGCGAAGTCGTGCATACCGATAAAAAACTGTAAAGCCGATTTCATTTTCTTTGTATCGAGTTTATCCTTTATCCACCATACGAATTGCTTACCGAACGCCGTTCTCCGTTTAGAAATTTGATAAAGATAACTGCGCATCTCAACATCTTTGCGGGCATGGAATTGATTTGGCGCTTTTTCAATTTCCAAAATATTAATGTCATAGGGAAGAAGATCGTTAAACTTCATTCTAATAATTTCCGGCGCGAGCATGGTTCGCACATCGAGTGAAGCAATCTGGCAAAGAGCATGCACTCCCGCGTCTGTTCTTCCCGCCCCTTGAATATCAACTTCGCGGGTATTGAAAATATCTTCCGCAATTCGTTGCAGCGTTCCCTGGATGGTCTTGCTGTCGCGCTGTTTTTGCCAGCCGCTGTAGCGGGTACCGTCGTACTCTATAAACATTTTAAATTTTGACATTTATTTAATAATTCCTAGTTATATAGTTAGCAAAAAAATTCTGCACAAGATGACGAGAACAATTTTAAGAAAATAAAAAGAATTTAAGAACAACGATTAACGATATTTGATTTTTGATGTGACAAAATCTTCTAAATTCTAAAATCGTTAATCTTTATTCGTAAATCAATTTTGGTTTTGCCAGATTAAGAATTATAACCGTTTAATTTGAAATTAGGTAAACCGTTAAAACGGTTTCAATGATGGAGTATTCGTTTATTAACACCTCGATTAATCGAGGTGTTAATGAAATAGAATGATTATTCTCAACCGTTTCAACAGTTTCCACCATCACCTAATTCGTAATTCTCCTCAGCGTAGGAGTCTTCCGTTTCATAAATTCTTGCAGTAATTTTTCTAATATTTTCCGGAAGAGAGATTTTCTTTATTTCGTCAACAAAGTATTTGCAAATATTTTCTGCGGTTGAGTGGAAATCAACAACAATAGTTTTTGAATTCAGCTTTTCTAATGCTTCTATCAGTTCTTTATCTTCTTTATAAACCATAAATGCGTGGTCAAGATTTTCGATAATCGGATTGACAATTTTTTTTAAATCGTAAAAATCAATTAACATTCCTTGTTCATCCGGTTCGCCGTCAATTTCAAGGCGGAGTTTGTAGGAGTGTCCGTGCAGATTTTTACATTTTCCTTTATGAAACGGAAGCCGGTGTCCCATTTCCCAATCGAATACTTTAGCTATTTTCATTAAACACCTTTCTGTTCCGGATGCCAAATAAATTTGTGCATCTGCAGTTGAAATCTTATTTGTAAGTTATCTTCTAAAATCCATTCTACAACGGTAACCGGTTGAATTTTTCCGAAAACTACGGAGAAGAGAATTTCACATTCGTTTTGCAAATCATATTGAAGAAGGATGGTTTTTGTCCATTCGTAATCTTCACGCGAACCGAGAACGAATTTTACTTCATCATTCTTTTTAAAGAATTGAATATTCTCATAAAGATTTTTCTTATCCATATTGCTTGAAGGACATTTCAAATCCATAATTATTTTTACCCGCGGATCAACGTTATCAATCGGCAGACTTCCGCCGGTTTCAAGAAGAACCTCGTAGCCGATATCGCAAAGTAATTTCATCAACTCAAGCGATTCGCTTTGTACCAGCGGTTCGCCACCGGTAAGTTCAACTAATTTGCATTTGTACTTTTTTACTTCGGAAAGAATTTCTTCAAGAGATAGATCTTTTCCTTCGTAAAACGCATATTCCGTATCGCAGTATGAGCAGCGCAAGTTGCAGTATGTTAAGCGGATAAAAACGCACGGAAGTCCGGCTTTGGTGCTTTCGCCTTGAATGGAATAATATATTTCGTTTACTTTAAGCATAAATTTGCACTGCAAATATAAGGGAAATAGCGTTTGGACGGGCATTTGGTAGAGTACATTTTTGAACTCA
>JALNWB010000102.1 GCA_023231105.1 Ignavibacteriaceae bacterium
AATTCGTTATAAATATTTGCGATATTGTTCAAGGTAATCCCGGTTTCAAAATCATCATGCAGGGATTCTTTTATTGGCATGGCTTGGAAAAAATAATCGAGTGCGGAAGAAAATTCGCCCCACTTCCAATAAATTAATCCGATGTAATTTAAAGCTTGAGCTTCTTGCCTGTTTAGATGATTGGCTCTGGCAATTTTCAGCGATACTCTGAAACTTTTATAAGCGGGAATGAATTGGTCCTTTCTCCAATAAAGCAGTCCAATTTGATTATGTGTTTCGCACAATTGAAAACTATCTTTTAGTTGAAGAAAAATTTCCAGGGCTTTCTTGAATTGCGGTTCGGCTTTTTCTAATTCGTTTTTTCGATATAGGCTAAATCCAATGTTCCGAAGAGCTACAGCCTCGCCATAATGATAGCCGATTTTTCGTGCAACCTCCAAAGCCTGTTCAGCATACGTGGTAGATTCTAAAATAGATTTTCGATTAGTTGCATCGGCAAGTTGATTTAATAGATCCACTTTTTCTTTCCCGGAAACCGTGTTAAGCTTTTTTTCAAGTTCATCAGTGGTTTGTTGGGAATGTAATGTTGAAAAAGAGAGAAAAACGAAAAGAAGTGCATAAGGGAAAAATTTCCCTGGTTTATTCAAAGAGAAAATATGATAGGCATCAGTTTTCAATACCCTGTTAAAAACTATTTGTGGTTATTTGCGTTAATTTAAGCATACCGGCAACATAAGCAGTTTGGTCAAAATCAATTTACTAAATTGAAATACAAAACAAAAATATTTGAAGAAATTAGATTGTATGAATTAACAATCCATCTCGCAATTTCGGTTCAAACCAGGTTGATTTTGGAGGCATCACTTCATTTGCATCGGAGATATTCATTAAATCATTTACCGTAACCGGGAAAAGCGAAAAAGCTACGGCAAATTTTCCGCTGTTGACAAGTTTTTCCAATTCTCCTGTTCCTCGAATTCCGCCGACAAAATCAATCCGTTTGTTTGTTCGCGGATCATCAATTCCCAAAACCGGTTGAAGTAAAAAGTTTTGTAGAATGCTTACATCCAAATGATCGCCGACAGACGAAGAAAGACTATTACTTGCTAAAACAGCATCGAGAGCTTTCAGCAAGTACCAGTCGCCGCCAAGAAACATACAAAATGATTTTGCTTCTCGCGGTTCTTTCAACAAAGTTTTTTCAATTGAAAATTTTTCCGCAACTGTGTTGAGAAATTCTTCTTTTGAATTTCCGTTAAGGTCCATAACAACGCGGTAATAAGGAAGAATGTGTAATTGTTCTGCCGGAAAAAGTACGGCGATAAAAAAATTGTATTCTTCGGCGCCGGTATGTTCGGTGTTCTTTTCCATTTTTACTTTTCTTGCACGGCTTGCGCTTGCTGCCCGGTGGTGTCCATCAGCTATATAAAAGTTTTTTACTTTTGCCATTTCATCAACAAATAATTGATTGTACTCCGCCGGCAGCTTCCAAACCGTATGCTGAATGCCGTCGGCAGCGGTAAAGTTGTACAACGGTTTTTCTTCCGAAGTAACTTTTTCAACCACCTGATCAATAGCTGCAACACCTTTGTAAGTTAAAAAAACCGGACCGGTTTGCGCTTCGGTTGTAACGATATGATTTGTTCTGTCGTCTTCTTTTTCTTTACGGGTTTTCTCATGTTTTTTAATAACGTCGTTGTCGTAATCATTCACCGAAAAAGTAGCGGCAATCCCGGTTTGCGCTCTCCCGTTCATTACCAGTTTATATAAATAGAAATTAGGCTTTTCGTCAATTACCAGCGGAGCGCTTCTTTTAATTTCTTCCAAAACCTCTTTAGCTTTTTGATAAACTTCTTTTGCGTAATGGTCAAATGAATCGGGAAAATGAATTTCTGAACGGGTACAATTTAAAAGACTTAAGGGATTATCTTTTGCTAAAGTGCGGGCTTCGTCAGTGTTTACAACATCATAAGGAACACTGGCAACTCTGGTTACCATTTCAGGAATTGGTCTCATTGCTTTAAAAGGACGGATAACAGCCATAAAAACTCCAGGAGATTGAAAATTTGTTTCGTAAAAATCGGAAAAATTTTAACAATAACCATTCGATTTGCTTTTCTATCTTTTTAGAATTAAATATATTGCAAAAAATATATTTGGGATTATGAAGACATATTCATATTTGTTAGATGTTATCGAGAAAAAAGGAGCGGCTTATCTTATCCTTATTGATCCCGATAAAATTGCGGATGAAAGATTAAGCTCTTTTGTTTCTGCTTGTGAAAAAGCGGGAGCGGACGGATTCCTCATTGGCGGCAGTTTGCTGATGGGTGGAAATCTTGAATCAGCAATTGACAGGATTAAGAAAAGCAGCAAACTTCCGGCTATCATTTTTCCCGGTGCGGTTCATCAATTATATGACCGGGCAGATGCTGTTTTGTATATTTCGTTAATCAGCGGAAGGAATGCCGAACATATTATCGGCAAACATATTATTGCTGCGCCGATTATTAAACGAATGAAACTTGAAGCAATTTCAACCGGTTACATGTTAATAGAATCAGGTACAAAAACCACCGCGGAATACATCAGCGGCAGTTTGCCGATACCACGCAACAAACCGGAAATAGCGGTTGCTACTGCTTTAGCCGGGCAGTATTTAGGGATGAAATTTATTTATCTTGAAGGTGGATCCGGCGCACAATTTTCTGTCCCGAAAAAAATGGTTTTTGCGGTTTCAACTGCTGTTGATATACCGGTAATGGTTGGGGGCGGAATACGCACGCCGCAAGAAGCGCGTGAAAAAATTGAAAACGGCGCTAAGATTGTTGTAACGGGAAACTTTTTTGAGGAAGAAAATAATTGGGACTTGCTGAAAGAATTTGCTGAAGCGATACATTTTAAAAAATATTAGCTATTTAATTAGGAAAATCAAAATTGGATAAACAAAAATTTATTTCCGATTCACTAACGGAAAGTTCTGATACAAAGTTAAAAATAATAGAAACCTGCACCGGAGATATTGAAAAAGCAGCTGATCTTTTAGTTGATGCGTATAAAAACGGGAAAAAACTTTTGCTCTGTGGAAACGGCGGAAGCGCTGCAGATTGTCAGCACATTGCAACTGAATTAATGATCCGTCTTAGCCATCACATTCAAAGACCGGCGCTTCCTGCAATAGCGTTAACAACCGACACATCAAATTTAACTGCCGGTGGAAACGACATCGGTTATGAAAATGTTTTTGCCCGCAATGTTGAAGGCTTGGGAAACAGCGGGGATGTTTTATTGGCAATTTCTACAAGCGGAAATTCTCTTAACGTTATAAAAGCTGTTGAGACGGCTCATTCCAAAGGGATGAAAGTTATTGCATTTCTTGGCGGAAGCGGCGGAAAATTAAAATCACGTGTAGATGTGTCAATTGTTATTCCATCTGCCAACACGCAAAGAATACAAGAGGGACACATCACGGTTGCCCACATCATTTGCGAATTAACTGAAGAAGAACTTTACGGGAACAAATAAGCCCCACACCTCAAATAATTTGAGCATCTTCACCCGCGGGAATTGTTACAAAAGGAAATTTTAAGTATTTTTGAATCGAAGAAATTCGAAAGTCTTCGGAGAGTTGGCAGAGTGGTTGAATGCGACGGTCTTGAAAACCGCTAAGGATGTAAGTCCTTCCGGGGTTCGAATCCCTGACTCTCCGCATACAAAAAACAAGATGCGAAAGTTGCGATTTTAAGCGATTTTCGCATTTTTGTTTCTCCCTAATCCTTCTAAAACTTCTTAAAACACCTCTATTTGAGATTTTTGTGAGAAGACACTATGAAATTTTTCCCATACAAGATTTTTCCAAATTCCTTTACGTCTTTTTCGAATTTTTTTTAGCATAAAAGTGTTCCTTCTTTATTGCTATTTAATTCTCTAATTTTGCAGTAAAGATTAATAATTTATTTAAACGGAGGTCGTATGTCAGAGAATAGTGCTTTCGTAAAAGCAAAACAATATGTTGAATCTCACTTACACGACAGTGATGCACTGCGAAAAGGAACGATAGGTCCTTGTATTACAATATCGCGGGAAGCAGGTTCCGGCTCCGGACTGATCGCAGAAAAACTTATCCAACTTTTAAAACCATTGAGTAAAAATCCTGAGGATACGTGGGCTGTCTTCGATAAAAATTTAATTGAAAAGGTACTTGAAGATCATCATCTTCCAAAACAAATTGCAAAATTTTTAGGAGAAGAAAAAAAGTCGTTACTTACCCAAACAATGAATGAATTACTTGGCGTTCATCCTCCCTTAATGAAACTTTACCACAAAACGACGGAAACAATTCTTCATCTTGCACACATCGGAAACTGTATCATCATCGGTCGTGGTGCAAACATCATTACCGCTTCATTAAAAAATGCTTATCATGTCCGCTTAGTTGCACCGCTCGAATTAAGAATAAAGAATGTGCAGGAGTTTTACGGAAATACCAAAGCCGAAGCCGTTGCCTTTGTTAAAAAAGAAGATGCAAAACGAAACGTTTTCATTAAAGATCATTTTAACAAAAATACTGAAGACCCGTTGTTATATCACTTTATTATAAATACAGGTTCTTTTTCGTTGGATGAAGTGGCGAAAATTATTGCAGAAAGTGTAAGAATAAAATTTCCTAAATTTTATGAAGAGTAATTTCGTTGTAAACGCAGGACGAATGACAATTAAAGCAGTGTTATGTTCTAATATATAATTGAGAGAAAGCATAGCACTCCACCTGCTCTCGGCATTTATTTTCTCCTACTGTAAATTTCTTTCATAATTTTTGGACAGTGCATATTGCTTTCTACTCTTAGTCAGCCAAATATTTTTTATTATATTTGTGATAATTATTATTCCCTAAAAAAAATCATTCTTTATCCTTTTAGAAGAGATAACAGAAACAAAAGATAAATGCTATGAAAAAATTATTCTTTGTTCTATTCATTTCAATCGCTGTTTCTTGTCAGGCGCAAAACTACCAGCTCATATGGTCAGATGAATTTTCAGATTCTACAATCAACACCTCAGACTGGACACATGAAACCGGGGGAAGCGGTTGGGGAAATAACGAATTGGAGTATTACACCAATCGGAATGTAAACTCTTACATCCAAAACGGCAGTTTAGTTATCGAAGCAAAGAAAGAAAGCTATGGCGGGAAAAGTTATACTTCCGCAAGAATGATTACAAAAGGGAAAAGATATTTTACTTATGGAAAAATTGAAGCAAGAATAAAACTTCCCTACGGAAAAGGAATTTGGCCAGCCTTCTGGATGCTTGGCGAAAATATTTCAACGATTGGGTGGCCTGCTTGCGGAGAAATTGATATCATGGAATTGATAGGCGGCGGCGCAAATGATAAAAAAATCTATGGCACCGCACATTGGGAAAGCAACGGGCATGCTTCGTACGGCGGAAATTATACACTCGGTACCGGAATTTTTGCAGACGATTATCATGTATTCTCTATCGTGTGGAATTCCAAAACTATTCAATGGTTTGTTGATGGAAGCAAGTACGTTACGATAGATATTACTCCCGCAGGTTTAGCGGCATTTCATAAAAATAATTTCATCATCTTGAATCTTGCGGTTGGTGGTAACTGGCCCGGCAATCCAGACGGGACAACCATCTTCCCTCAAAAAATGTATATTGATTATGTCCGCGTTTATCAAGATGCAGCAACTACTATTGATGAAGAAGAAAGTAACGAACCGGAAAGTTTTATGCTTCAAAATAACTTCCCAAATCCGTTCAATCCGGAAACAGAAATTAGCTATCAAATAGCTCCTCTAAATCTTACCAAAGGGGAGACTTCTGTTTTAGTATCCTTAAAAGTTTATGATTTTTTGGGAAAAGAAGTAGCGACGTTAGTAAATGAAGAGAAACAATCGGGAAAGTATTCTGTTAAATTTGATACAACTGCTTCCGGTGGAAATAAGCATATCTCCAGCTCATTACCAAGCGGAGTTTATTATTACACGATGACAGCCGGCGCATTTAGAGAGACAAAAAAGATGATGCTTTTAAAGTAAAACTGTTCGTGTTTGCTAACAATTGAAAAAATTGCAATTGTTAGCGCTACGGTTTACTAATCAATTTTTATGAACTTTTTTCAAGCCGTCTTCAATTTTCTTCGCTAACTCAACCTCAGAAATGCCGATGATTTTCAATTTAGCGCTTTTTACGGTTATAAGAGGCTCATCCCCTTCACCGGTCATAAACTTATACAAAGCATATCCAAGGCGGTTTCTATCGTTCATGATCGGTAAAAATTCTTGCAAACTTTCAGTTAAGGTATAAACTTGTTTTTCAATTGTTGAAGCAGCAAATTCTTTTGTTGCCGGAGAAGGTAAAGTTGACATTAGATAATTTCCTATTTCTTTTTACTAAAAATAATCACAACTCAGTTAATCTACAATTGCAATTCTTTTTCTAAATTTGTAAAAAGATTTACGTTTATTTTGAACATCACCAACTGCAAACATATTTTAATCGTACGACTAAGCTCTTTGGGCGATATTCTGCTTACAACGCCGCTTATCCGGTCGCTGAAAAAGCAGAACCCCGCACTACAAATTGATTTTGTGGTGCGCTCGGAATACTCCGATCTTTTAAAGTTCAATCCTCATATTTCATCTCTTTTTCTGTTTAGCCGCAATGATGAAGAGAACAAGAAACTGAAATTAGAGTTGATGGAAATGAAATATGACTGTGTTATTGATCTGCAAAACAACCTTCGATCAAAATTTTTTCTTAACAGTATTACTGCCGAAAGTATTTCATTCAATAAAAAAAGATTTGAAAAAGTGCTGTTGGTGCACATGAAAATTAATTTGTTGAAAGATGCATCGCAAATTCCAGTCCGGTATGCAGAAACGATTCCATCATTTCAGCTTGATAATGAAGGGCTTGATTTGTTTCTCCCCGAAAATATTTCTTCGAGAATTCCACCCGGGAAAAACGTCATCGGTTTATGTCCCGGCGCGCGCCATTTTACAAAGCGGTGGCAAAAAGAAAATTTCATTCAACTCGGGAAAATTATTAATGAAGAAGGATTTTCCGTTGCCCTATTCGGCGGAAAAAGTGATAGGGAACTTTGCGAAGAAATTTCTAAAGAAATTACCGGAAGCATCGATCTTTCAACCGATGACGATATACTCCAACTTGCAAAAGATATGCAGCAATGCAAAGCAATTGTCTGTAACGATTCCGGATTAATGCACGCAGCTTGTGCTGTAAAGACGCCGGTTGTTGCAATTTATGGATCAACCGTTAGAGAATTTGGTTTTACTCCGTATGGATGTAAAAATATCATTTTAGAAAATAATTCTTTAACTTGCAGACCCTGTTCGCACATCGGGAAAAAGAAATGTCCGCAAAAACATTTCCGCTGCATGCTTGAACTGACGCCGCGACAGGCATTTGAATCAATAATTAAGGCACTGAAACAATAATGGACTTTTTCTGGAAATCCGCTTATAATATTCTTATTGTTCCGTTGTTGCTCTTTGCAATGAAGATCGCTCCCTGGTTCAACAAAAAAGTGAGGCTTGGCGTTACGGGTAGAAAGCGTCTGTTTGAAGATTTAGTTGTGAACGTTTCATCTTTGAACAGAAAGAAAAAACTTGTCTGGTTTCACTCGTCATCACTTGGAGAATTTGAGCAGGCAAAACCGATTATCGAAAAACTAAAACAAACTTTAGACATCAATATTCTTGTAACCTTTTTTTCTCCTTCGGGATTAGAAAACTCGAAAAAATATCCGCACGCAGATTTGGTTTCTTATCTTCCGCTTGATACAATGGCAAACGCAGAAAGATTTATTTCACTCGTAAATCCGTCACTCCTGGTGTTGATGCGGTACGACTTATGGCCAAATCATATTTACGAACTTGCGAAAAGAAACATTCCAATCTTTTTAGTTGACGCGACAATGCGGAGCGATTCTGCAAGAAAAAATATTTTTGCTAAAAATTTTCATAAACATCTTTACGGAAAATTGACCAAAATTCTAACCGTCTCGGAAACAGATGCGTTTAATTTTACAGCGTTCGATCTGCCGATACACGAAATAGATTCTGTTGGTGATACACGGTTTGACCGCGTGTATCAACGGAGTCTGGTTGCTAAAGAAAGAAATTTAATTCGTGGAGAAATTCTTAAAGATAAAAAAGTAATTGTTGCCGGCAGTACCTGGTATGAAGATGAGGATGCGCTTCTACCGGCATTTATGAAGTTGACCGAATACGATGAAAATGTTCTGCTCATCATTGCGCCGCACGAACCAACCATAGTTCATCTTGAAAAATTGGAAAATGAATTTGCCGGAAAAGTAAAAACGATTCGTTTTTCATCCTTAAATAATTACAAAGATGAAAAAATTATCTTGGTGGATTCAATCGGAATTTTATTAACTCTTTATTATTACGCCGATATTGCATTCGTTGGCGGAAGTTTTAAAAGCAATATTCACAATGTGCTTGAAGCCGCTGTTTACGGGGTTCCGGTAATCTTCGGTCCGAAAATTACCAATTCGCAGGAAGCGATTAAACTCACCGAACTTGGCGGCGGAATAATTATCAAGAATAAAAAAGAAGCGTATCATTCGTTAAGATCGTTAACGAATGATGAAAACATTCGCCAGGCTAAAGGAAGAATTTCCAAAGAATATGTGCAAAGCAATCTCGGAGCTACAGACAAAATTCTGAAGGAAATGTACAAAGTTCTCTGAAAAGAAAACCGGAATTTCGTGTGCTAATTTTTTAGATAACGAGTTTTAATTATATCTAAATGATGTTTCTCGTGACCGATTGTAACAAAAATTATTGCCTTTGCCGTAATTTCCTTACCGCTGGCGGTTCCTTTTTGTGAAAGCATTTCGTCATCCAACGTTTTGAACAGTTCCAAATTAGCAGAACTCAAGTGAGCATATTCATTAAGCAAACTTTGCAGACTTCTGTTTTGATATTTTCCATTCGTAACATATTCATTCTCAGCAAAGCCTGGTAACGGATTTTTCTCTCCGTGAGAAATTGCCAGCGCCCTGTAACCAAAAATTCTTTCGCTGTCAACAATATGAGCAAGTACTTCCTTCATCATCCATTTCCCTTCGGCATAACGGAAAGAAGCTTGAACTTCGTTGATATTTTTAAATAGAGAAACTGTTTCTTCCGACTGAAGTTTGAAGAAAGAAAAAATATCGTCAGTATTTATTAAATCAATATAACGTTGATGGTAGGGGGCGTACTCGGTTACTTCCGGTTTTTGCATTTTGAATATTCCTTTCAATTAAATCTAAATTACTTTCCCCAAATTTTTACTTCTCTTTTGCCGTCGGAAGTTGCAAATCCGCGCAGCATACTTTGGGTGTTAAACTGAAGCGTAAAATTTCCGTCTTTGTCAACTGCAATTAAGCCGCCGTCGTTCGGGTTTAATCTTTTGTGAATCATCTCGTTTGCGGCATCATTCAAACTCATATTTTTATATTCCATCATTGCAGAAACATTAAAGGCAACGGTGTTTTTGATAAATTTTTCTCCCCAGCCTGTGCAAGAAACCGCGCACGTTTTATTGTTCGCATACGTGCCGGCTCCGATAATTGGCGCATCACCAACGCGACCCGGTTTTTTCATCGACATTCCGCCGGTGGATGTTGCTGCTGCCAGGTTTCCGTATTTATCCAGTGCAACTGCGCCGACGGTTCCTTTTTTCTTTTTCTTGATTTCGTTTCGTTCTTTTATCCATTTCTCATATCGATTGTTCTCAATAAAATATTTTGGATTAACTGACTTAATCCCAACTTCTTTTGCAAATTTTTCAGCGCCTAAACCGGCAAGAAAAACATGAGGTGATTTTTCCATTACGGCGCGCGCAAGCGAAATAGGATTTTTTATTGTTTTTAATCCTGTAACAGAACCGCATGATAAATCTTTTCCACTCATGATTGCTGCGTCCATTTCAGCTTTTCCTTCTGAAGTCAGCACAGCGCCTTTCCCAGCGTTGAATAAAGGATTATCCTCAAGATAGTTGATCACCTTTTCAACCGCATCAATGCTGCTTCCGCCGCTTGCCATGATTAAACTTCCGATTTCCAAAGCTTCATCAAGCGAGGTGAGATATAATTGTTTTAATGAATCGGGCATCTGCTCATCCATTCCGCCGGCACCGCCGTGAATTACTAAAACATATTTCCCGGTTGTCTGTGCATTTACCGTCAGACATAAAAAAAACAGAAAGAAAAAGAGAGAAAATATTTTGGTTTTCATAAACTCCTCAAATCAATTTTTATTTTGAAAAAGTTGAATGAAATAATGTATCGTTTCTTTCAAACCTTCCAGCAAATTATGTTGGGGTTGAAAGCCGAGTTGTTGTTGTGTTTCTTCAATTGAAGCCAGACTATGCTTGATGTCTCCGGCGCGTTCTTTTTCATGTCGAATTTTGCTTTTGCTGCTCGTCAATTCTAAAACAAGATGCACAAGTTGGTTGATGGAAATAGACGATCCACTGGCAACGTTAAGAGTACCATTCACATTTTCGGTAGTAACTGCGAGAACATTTGCCGCGACAACATCTTTTACAAAAATAAAGTCTCTAGTCTGTTCGCCATCGCCGTAAATAATTATTTCTTTGTTCTGCAAAGCATTGTTCACAAAAATTGGGATTGCCGCAGCATATTGACTTTTAGGATCCTGCCGCGGACCAAATACATTAAAATAACGAAGTGAAATTGTTTGCAGACCAAAATTTTCTAAATATGATTGAAGATAATATTCACCGTCAAGTTTCGTAATTCCGTAGGGAGATTTTGGTTCCGGTTTCATCGAAATGGTTTTTGGAGAAACCGGATTATCCCCATAAACAGCAGCTGAACTGCTGTGCACAATTTTTTTGATTTTGTGTTTCGCTGCCGCTTCAAGGATGTTGAGCAGTCCGTTTACATTGATGGAAACACATTCAAACGGATTTTCAACCGATTCCGGTACAGAGATCATTGCAGCCAGGTGATGAACGTAATCAGCATTTTCTAAAACTGAAAAAACTACATCTTTGTCGGTGATGCTTCCATTGATAAAAGTAACATTTTCAAAACCGTCCAAGTTTTTTTTGAAACCGCTTCTCAAATTATCAAGCACAAAAACTTCTGCGTTCTGTTTAGACCAATATTCAACAATATGACTTCCGATAAATCCGGCGCCGCCGGTAACAACAATTTTTTTTTGCATCAATAAAACACTTTATATTAATTTTATATCATCTAAAAATGGAAACCGGATTCTCGTTTTTTCAACTTTATCAATTTCAATTTCAACCGAATAAAATCCTTCGACATTTTCTACCGCCAGCAACTCTTCTCCCATCGGATCGAACAAACTGCTGTACCCGTCGTAATTTGCTTTTGGATCTGAACCAACGCGGTTCACTCCGATTACATAACATTGATTTTCAATCGCCCTTGCTTTTAACAGCGCGCGCCATTGATTAATGCGGGTATCAGGCCAGTTGGCGATGTTGATAATTAAGTGAACTCTTTCTTTTGCATACATTCTGAATAATTCGGGAAACCGTAAATCGTAGCAGATGGATAAACCGATTTTCCAATCCTTCATTTTTGTAATCTCCGGCGAATCACCGGCAGAATAGAATTTGTGTTCACCTGCCAAAGAAAAGGGATGAACTTTATTGTACTCTTTCACCAACTCTCCAAAGTAATCGATATGCACAAGCGAATTATAAAATTTCCGATTCTCTTCTTGAATAAATCCGCCGATAATATCCGTTTGATAAACAAGAGCGAATTTTTTAAAGAAGGAAACCGTATCGCCGTCAATAGCTTCGCATAATTGCGCCGCATCCATTGAAAAGCCGGTCAACGTCATTTCCGGAAAGATCAGAAGATCGGAATCGGTGTATTGTTCTTTTAAAATTCTGAACAATTTTTTTTGATTCTCCTCCTTGTTTTCCCAAACGGGATTGTATTGTACAAAAGATATTTTCATTATTTTATCTCCCAGAATTTTATAAGCTAAATTAACAAATATATTTTGATGAATAAACTCTATTAGCAATAAACAAAAAACAAATAGCAAAAGACAAAAAACAAACAATAAAACGAACAACAATATTCTTTCTTCGAAATATGATGTTTTGAATTGTGATTTATTTGTTTTTTGTCTTTTGGGAATTGGAATTTACTTGATGTCTAAAACGAATGCAGTTAGAATATTAGAAGCCGCAGGAATTATTTTCTCAACATACGAGTATGAAGTTGACGAAAACGATCTTTCCGGTTTAACGGTCGCAAAAAAAATTAATGCCGATGCCGATGCGGTCTTTAAAACATTAGTTGCAAGAAATGAAGCGAACGAATTGTTCGTCTTTTGCATCCCGGTTACAACGGAACTTCATTTGAAAAAAGCCGCCAAAGCCGCCGATAGCAAATCAATTGCGCTTATTCAAGTAAAAGAATTGCTGCCGTTAACCGGATACATCCGCGGAGGCTGTTCGCCGGTTGGAATGAAGAAGAAATTCCCGACTTTTATTGATGAAACCGCACAGCTTTTCGAAACAATTTTCGTCAGCGCCGGTGTACGCGGAATGCAAATCCGCCTTGCCCCGCTTGGTTTGCAAAAAATAACGGAAGCGAAGTTTGCAGATTTAACTTGAAAAAGAAGTCAAAAGTCAATAGTCAGTAGTCAGAAGACAATAGCTGGACTAAAAATGACAAATGACCATTGACCAATGGACTAAGTTGGAATTTTTATTGTGATTTTGTTTTTATTTCGGCGGAAAAATTGATATTTTTGCACTAAACATTAGGAGAAGTAAAAATGGCTAAACAACAAAGCTTTGGTGATAAAGCTAAAGGCAAGAAAAAAGACCCAACGGTAAATGTTAAAGTTATTAAATCTGTTAAGACTGATAAGGGAACGTTCAAATTCAATGAAAAATTTGTAAGACTTGACGACATTAGCAAGATAAATACTATTAAGTAATTCTACCGCCCAGACTTTTTAAGAAAAGAGGCTGTTTCCAGCCTCTTTTCATTTTAAACTATTTATTCTGTGATCGACTCAACCGGGCAAACGTCATTGCAGTTTTTGCAATTATCACACAATTCCTGCACGATATAAGGATGATCTTCGGATAAAGCCGGATTTGACTTTCCTTCTAATTCATATTCGGTTCCGGGGTAGTAGATCGCATTGTTCGGACATTCATCAATGCAAGCGTTACAGCTAATACAATCGTCGGTAATTACCATTCTGTTTTTTCTCCATTTTTTTTAGAATCTGCTATCTTTAACAAAAATAGTGCCGCAAAGTTTTTTAAGGCGGGGTTCATTTTTTTTATAAAATTGAAAAAAGACAAACTTCCGTTATCTATTTAGAGAAACTTGCCGCAACATTGAGAAATTGGCAATTATTTCCCAAAGGCATAGAAAATCTTTTTTCTTTTTCAAGTTGATAAATAACTATTTTTCACCTTTCTTTCATCTCCGAAAAATTTCTCTTTCATTTATAGTACAAGGATCATTTATGCACATTTCTGAAGTTATCGCTAAAGAATTAACTATTTCCTCCCGCCAGGTAGAAACCGTTATTGAAATGTTAAAAGAAGGAGCGACAATCCCTTTCATCGCCCGGTATAGAAAAGAAAAAACCGGCGGACTTGATGAAGATTTTCTTCGCCAGATTGAAGACCGATTAAATTATCTAACGCTGCTTGAAGAACGGAAAGAAGCAATCCTAAAAAGTATTGAGGAACAAGGTAAACTAACCGATGAACTGAAAGCGAAAATTATCGCATGTACAAAACTGCAGGAGTTGGAAGATTTATATCTTCCGTACAAACCAAAAAGAAAAACACGCGGAACAATTGCAAAAGCAAAAGGACTCGAACCGCTCGCACTTTTCATTCTGGACAATCCACTTTTTAGCGGTGACTTTGATGCGAAGCTTGCTGAATTTATAAATGAAGAACTTGGTGTTAAAACCATTTACGAGGCTTTGCAAGGGGCAAAAGATATAATCGCTGAAATGATTTCCGAACACGCGGAAGTTAGAAAAGTTGTCCGCGAAATTCTTTTGGAAAACGTGGTTATCAAATCGGAAAAAACAAAAGAGAACGCAACTGCCGATATCGCAAACGAAAAACTGAAAGAAAAAGAACGAAAAGAAGTTTATCAAGTTTATTTTGATTTTCAAATTGATATTAAGAAAATTAAACCATACCAAATTCTTGCGCTTAACCGTGGCGAACGGGAAAAGCTTTTAAAGATTGCTCTTGTTCACGATGAAATTGAAATTCACAACCAGATCAAACGAACATTTTTAGCTTACCACGAATCTTTCTTCATGGAAATTTTGGAAGAAACAATTGCCGATTCATTCAAACGGTTGATCTTTCCT
>JALNWB010000103.1 GCA_023231105.1 Ignavibacteriaceae bacterium
ACATTCCGCATTTATGAATACCACTAATATAAACCTAAGAAATTAGTTAATGAATTTCAAAAATATTTCGATCAAAAAACAATTCTCGGAATGCGGATTCGGGAATTTTTGTATGTTTACAACTCAAATAATTTATATGGAATAAAAATGAACAGCAAACTTCCCAACAGCGGTACAAGCATCTTTGCAGTTATGTCTGCATTAGCAAAAGAGTATGATGCAATAAATCTTTCACAGGGTTTTCCGGATTTTAATTGTCCCGAAAAACTTATTGAATACGTTCATCACTATATGAAAGAGGGATTTAACCAATATGCCCCAATGCCGGGAGTTCCTGTTTTACGTAATGCGATTTCACAAAAAATGGAAAAACTTTATGGAAAGTTTTACAATCCGGAAACAGAAATAACGATAACAGCCGGAGGGACTCAAGCTTTGTTCACGGCAATTTCAGCTTTTATTCACAAAGGTGATGAGGTTATTCTTTTTGAACCGGCTTACGATTCTTATCTTCCTTCCATTTTGTTAAACGGAGGAATTCCAGTTCCAATAAAATTAGATGAAAAAGATTTTTCAATTGATTGGATAAAAGTAAGATCGGTTTTAACTTCAAAAACAAAGATGATAATCCTCAATACCCCGCATAATCCAAGTGGAACAGTTTTACAGCAAAAAGATATTGATGAACTAAAAAAAATTGTAGCTGAATATGATCTGCTTTTATTAAGCGATGAAGTTTATGAGCATATAATTTTTGACGGTGAAGAACATCTTTCATTTGCGAAATATGAGGAATTAGCTTCGCGTTCACTTATTGTTTTTTCATTCGGGAAAACCTATCACACAACCGGCTGGAAAATGGGTTATGTATTAGCTCCGGCGCAGTTAACAAGCGAATTTAGAAAGGTTCATCAGTTTAATGTCTTTTGTGTTAATACACCGATACAGTTAGCTTATGCAGAGATGATGAAGGATGAAGAACATTATTTTGCGCTTCCAAAATTTTACCAGCAAAAGAGAGACTATTTTAACGGACTTATGAAAGATTCGAAATTTTCTTTAACTCCATCGAAAGGAACGTATTTTCAATTGCTGGATTATTCTAACATTTCCGATTTATCCGATATGGAATTTGCTAAATGGTTAACCAAAGAAATTGGCGTCGCTGTTATTCCCCTATCTCCTTTCTATTCCAACGGAACGAATAGCAAATACATCAGAATTTGTTTTGCGAAATCGGAAGAAGTATTAAAAGCTTCGGCGGAAAAACTATCTGGGATATAATAAGAAAAAATGCTCAATCCCTTAATTTATCAGTACATGGAGGATAGATTTGATCCTTTTATAATGACACTTTTTTTAACTCTTCACAAAACTCACTGCGTTCTTCATACATGAGAAGTTTTTCAACTTTATCTTTCTCTTTAAACTTTAATACTATTTCAGCAAGCAGTTGTAATTGAAGTTCGTTATTGTTTTCCGGTGTTAGCAGCAAGACAATTATTTTACTTGGCAATCCGTCGGATGCTTCAAAGTTTATTCCGTTCTTGTTTATCGCAATGCCGATGAACGGTTCTTTAATTTTTATTTTTGCGTGTGGTACGGCAAGATAATTTGCTATTCCTGTTGGAAGGATATTTTCACGCTTCATTACTTCATTTAAAATATTTTCTTTATTTATTTTTAGTTCAACTGAAGCGGCTTCAACTAACTGCGAGATAACTTTTTCTTTTTCACTTTCGTTTGAAAAAATTACAAATTTTTCTTTCACCAGATTCTTAAACTTTGTTTTATCTTTTTCTTTCAGGAAGTAGCTCATCAACGGCGCGCTGGAAATTGAAGTGAACAACGCCATTATTACCAATCCGACAAAAACTTCTTCATGAATTAGCCCCGCTTGAAGCGCAAGGATGCCAAGAATAATTTCCATCGCTCCGCGGGAATTCATTCCAAATCCAACCACAAGTGATTCGTTTTTATTTAACCCGCTCCAATATGCCCCGAAACCGCAGCCAATAACTTTACCGGCAAACGCCAAGATTAAAATTGTAAGCACAATTACAATATCAAAATTAGCGATAAAGTTTACCCGCAATCCGATGGAGACAAAGAATAACGGCGCAAAAATATTTGAAACGAATTGATGAATTATTTGGCGTGTGTTTTCTTTTAAATGAACCGAATCACCAATAGCGATGCCCACAATAAACGCTCCGAATATTGCGTGGATACCGATAAACTCCGTAAAAGCTGCACCTAGAAAACCTAATATCAAAATGAAATTTAAAATGCCGCCGGGAAAAGATATTTTTGTCTGAATCCACGGAATAATTTTGTTAATGATTTTCTTTCCTATCGAAAGAACAAAAAGCACAAAAGTAATTGTAAAAACTAATGTCTGCTCAAAAGAAAAACCATGTTTATTCGTTCCCATTAATCCCAGGATGATTGAAAAGATCAGCCATCCGAAAAGATCGTTTAGCATTGCGGCGGCAATGATGATAAAACCTATTCGCGTTTTAAAAATATTTAAGTCCATTAATGTCTTGGCAATTACCGGCAAAGCCGAAATCGATAATGCCGTTCCCATAAATAATGCGAAGACGAACTTAGAACTGTCGCCTCCAATTCCCATTAGTTGAGGAAAGAAATAAGAAACTCCGAATCCTAAAATAAATGGGACAACCAATCCCATAAAACTTGTGGAGATTGCTTTCTTTCCTTGACTTAAAACGACTGAGAGATCAACTTCAAGTCCGGAGATAAGCAACAATAATATCACCGCCACGGTTGTAAAACTATCAAGCGCAATTTTAACTTCACCATGCTGGGGAAAAAGCCATTGGAATGATTCGGGAGAAATCATACCAAACACGGTTGGTCCAAGTAAAATACCCGCTAATATTTCTCCAATAATTGCCGGTTGATTGAACTTGCTAAAAAGTTCTCCCAATAACTTAGCAAGAAAAAGCATGATGCTGATGCTAAGCAAAAATGTAGTTATTTGTTCGGCAGCTAACTGCATAGAATACTCATTTAATTATCAGAAGATTTGTGGGAAGTGTCTCGAACGAATATTCAATTTCATGGGGAAATAGTCTGTCTAAAAATCTCATTTTTTTTTCAGGACTGGTAACTGCAAAAATATCCGATGCATTTGTACGGGCATAGTTACTGTCTTCCCATCCTTCTTTTCCATAAATGCAAACAATTTTAATATCCAGCCCTTGCAGATTTAATTCATTAACGAACAACTTCATTTTTTCTTCTTCTTCATTTTTCAATTGCTCGATCATGGAGTCAATCTCTTTCGGCGAGCCTCCTTCTTGAATGGTTAAAGTTATTCCGGGAACATAAAAATTTTTTATGATCACAAATTCTTCAGCGTTTTCTTTTAGCGCAAAATGAAAAGCGGCGCTTATTGTTTTTTCACATTGAGGAGAATAATCCGCCGAGACGCAAAATTTTTTAAAACTAACCGGTTGTTCGGAAGGATTTTTTAAGATCAATGAAGATGTTTGAAGTTCACGCATTATCTTTCGTGAAATGGAATCACGGTAATATTTAACGAGGCTTTCCTTTTCCAAAGCGCCGGCTACTAACAGATCAATCTTTGCATCTTTACTGCAATTGATAATAGTATTTGCTGGATCTCCTTGTTCCCAAATGGTTTCTAATTGATTTTTATATATCCCTGCATTTTCAATAGTTTCATCCAACAACTTTTCCGTTTCGCTGTTTTTTTCACCAACGTGGATTAAGACTAATTGAGAATCAAATAGTTTTTGAAGTCTCACCGCCTCTTTTAACAACGCTTTTCCCGTGGGTGAAAAAGTAATTGCCAAACCAATTTTTGCAAACATGTTTCTGCCGTATTTATTTCAAATTATGGTAATGCCGGAATGATCCCGAAAACTTTCGGGAAAAGTAATATTTCTCCCCTTAGATTCAAAATAAATTAATCCCCATCTTCGTAGGTCGAAACTCCGTTTCGACCAATAACTAACAAGGGCGATTCAGAGAATCGCCCAACGAATTCTAGCATTATGCGTAAGATGAATAAATAATCTACATTCTCTGAACTATTTCTTTGAAGTTCCAAAAAATGTGCAACTCAGTATCTCAATTTCATTTTGGCAGTAAGAAGTCTCCGTCAATAATCAAGAGCTTTACTTTCCCTTCTGTCAGAGAACGATGCGAACTTAAGTTATTCGATACAATATACGTCATTCCCTCTTTTAAGAGATACCTTTCACCACTTTCGTGCTCGGTGATAAGTTCTCCTTCAAGACAGTGAACAATATGACCTTTCTGGCACCAATGGTCAGCTAAATAGCCTGCGGAGTAAGTAACGATTCTTATTCTTAAACCGAGCAACTGAAGTGTGTTCCAATACGCTGAACCTTGCTCACCTTTGTGTTCGGTTGTTTCGACTTTATTCCAATCAATTATTTGAAACGGGATGCTGTGCTCATTCAATGTTTTCAACCTTTTATAATTACTTCATGCCGTAACCTTCGAGGTCTAATCCATTTTGGTCTCAGACCTCGAAGGTTTGAGTTAAGTTACGCATTTTTTAATATTGCTGAAAAACTAAAAGCTAATTTTGGACCTTGAGTTACTTTGAATCCTGCTGCCTCCGCTTTGCCGATCGTAACGGCAAATTCCTTTTTAGTTACATGAAAGAATTTCGGTTCAACAATTAGGAGCGCTCCTTTTTCATCAAGGATATTTTTCATTGTGCTAAAGAATTTATCTTTATCAGGAACTTCGTGCACCATATAAAAAGCTAAAATAAAATCTACTTTCTCCGGTACAATAATCTCGTCTTGTTCACATTTAATGAGTTTGATTATTCCTTCAAGAGATGTTCCGTTAATTTTATTTCTAATTATTTGCAGCATCCCTTCCTGCATATCAACCGAAAATACTTTTCCATTTTTATCAACCAGTTTTGCTAATTCAACAGAAAAGTAACCGGGACCACATCCTACATCAAGAACCTTCATCCCTTCTTTAATATAAGGAGAGAGTATTTTTTGCGGGTCTTGCAGCCACCTTCTTATTTTACTATCAAACGAATTTGCCCGTTCAACCGGACAAACGCGAGTTCTTTCTTCAGTCATACTATTTTCCTCAATTCATAATATTTAGCAGTCTGTTTTGTTAAATCCCAACACTGCCCTATTAGTTATTAATTCACGTTACGCAGAGTTTATTAACTCTTTGCTAAACAACTTCAAAACCGTAGCGCAGACTTAAGTCTGCGTTACAGAATTTAACTCCAAAATATTTTTTTGCGTAACATGAGATTGTAACACAGAATAATATTCTGTGTTACGAATACAATGTTAAGATGAACTTTTACGTATGGTTTCTCATTAAAAACTTCCATTTATTTTTTACCCATCTCTTACGGTTTAAAGAGTTTTGTTAACACTTACTTTTGTTTTTCTTTTCTTCCAAAATATTTTTATAAGAATAAATAGTAAATAAACGATTGTAATAAGCGGAAGTGCTGATATTAAAAAAGTAATCGTTTCGCCCAGAACAGTAAAAAATCCTCTATAACCGAAGATAAATCCATTACCGATTTTATCTGAAATGCTTTCAACATTTCTGCTATCTATTTGCGGCTCATCCATCGCCAATATTACTTCAGACATAACTGACGACTGTTCTAAATATTTCACACGTTTTTCAATACTTTCTATGTCAGCCCGAATATTTGACAGTTGAGATTCTACATCTAAGATGTCTTTAGTAGTGTTTGCCGATTTAAGAATTTCTCTATATCTGATCTCCAGAGCCCTTTTATTTATCAAACGGGTGGTAATATCTATATATTCTTCCGTACGATCTGCATTTGTTATCCCTTCCCTTTTCACCGTAACTGAAATCGCCTTTACCTTCTCAATAAATGTCTCTAAACTTTCCACTGGAATTTTTATTTCAATTTCACCACTTTTAGCATTTTCTGGATTAGAATAAACATCTGTTTTATTGATAAATCCATTCTTCTCTTCAACTATTTTTTTAACTTTTTTGAAAGACTCCTCATAGTTTTCAACTATAATTATCAGCGTTGCATTTTTTATGATGATTTTCTTATTCAGTGAAAGCCCTGAGACTGGTAGATGGTACGCAGGCGGAGGTGGCATAAGGTTAGAGTATTTAGCCACATGATCATTGCGGTCTTCTTCTGATTTTTTGCAGCCTACAAACAAGACTAAGACAATTATTATTAAGTATTTCATTTTGATCCCTTCTTATTTATGTAATCTAACTACATGTTTACTCGATAACCATTTCATGTTATTAAACCCAACACTGTCGTATTAATTATTTTAGTCAATTCACGCAGGATGTTTAACATCTTATCAAAAGTGTATTAAACTGTAACACAGAATAATATTCTGTGTTACGCGTACTATATTAAGATGAATTTTTGCGTAAGGTGACTTATTAAAAAACTTCCATTTACATTTTACTTCTGCAAAACGGTTTATTTGTCATCTAAATTATTTTCTTGATAAAACCCGGTTGCCTTTACTTTGTACCCAAAATACCAAATGAACACAGAGGCGGTTACTACTGCCCTTACCACCTGACTGACAAATATCACTATTTTGTCGTCCGGAATGTAACCGTTAATAAAAAGGTAGAGTACTTGAGCAACAACCCAGCCATAGTTAACAATAACAAGAATTACCATTGTTCTACGCGCCCAAGGTTTGCCAAGCCATGCAGCTACCGCTGCAATAACATTAACAACGCAGAGTGGTATTACAAATAAGAACAGCGTAAACCAATCTGACTTATAAGGTGCTGAGCCAATGTACCGTGAGACCACCGGGAATATCCCGACGGAAACCGCAAACCATACTGTAAGTATCCACACTCCAATAGGTCTTTTGGTTTTCATGTTTAAAGCGATGGTTGAATCTTCTGCTGTCATACATTCTCCTTTTTGTGGCAGTTTAATTGTGTTTTGTTAATACCCAGCACTGCCGCATTAATTATTTTTTCTTTCAATATCATTCAGTTTTTTCTTGTTCCTATACGAGTATCATTCTTTTATGAGTACATTTTTTTACAAAAATTAAACATCTACGATGTTTTACTTTTTGACCTCGTAGAGGTCATATTTTTGCTTGCCTGCCACATCCTAGCGTGGATATTTTAATTATTTAAGATGTTATGCGTTTCCATCTTATGCTTTAATAATTCTAAGGATATTTTGGATAACTCAGAATTCTGAAATACCTTTTTCCCATGATTAAATGATTGAGTTATTTGTTTCATGTTCTCACTTTTTTGTAAAGAATGTGAATTTTTGGTAGCAATATTATCCCTTATTATAAATAATCCTTTTTGACTCATCATTGACTCCTTTATCTTTTTTAATATTTTCTTCTAAATATCTAGAGATATTAATGAAATCGAATTGAAGTTGTTGACCCTGTAATCCTGAAAGTATTTTTAATTTAGAACCATGACAATGTCTTAGTTTTTTATTGCTACCACATGGGCATGGTAAATGACCACGATATTTGTTTTCTAATACTATTAAAAGCATTTTACCCAAAGAAGGAATTGAATCAACACGTAAAAACTCAAAATAATATTCTATTAAACCCAAAGCACCATGTGAATATTCCTCGAAAGGTGCTTTGCCATATTTTTGGAGGAATGAATATCTATATAAGTATGGGATTAATAAATTATTGATATAGTTTAAGATGCATGGATTCGAAGAAAACTTCATACTCAAATCAACTGGAGGGGCTATACAAAGGGATTTATCTTTATTTTTATGATAGTTGTCTGGGATTTTATTCCCAATTTCAAACGACTCCGGAACTGTATCTGGGTAATCCTTTGGAAAAACGATTAGAATTAAATAAGTATCAAATACTTCTTGATTTTCAAATGAAGCATTAAAATCAAGTTCACCACTTAAATTAACAAGACCATCCTCAATAATATATTCTAGTTTTGGATACATAGTTAGAATAGATTCTTTTTCTTTTTCAAAAAAATCAGAATCTTGTACATGCCACATACTAATTTTCCCATGGTTTAGAAGGTTCAATTATAATAAGTGGGGATACTTTTGTAACACCAAAATGTTCTTGAAGCATTTTGTCTTGTTTACTAGCAATTTTAGAAAAAGTATCTGTGCCAAATAGAGTACCCATTTTTTCAATATACAATTCTTTCTTATTCAGCTTTAATACTTCAGATAAACTACATGATAAGCCATGAATCCAATTTAAGAATTTAGTTTTTCTTTCAGGATATTTATCCCATTTATCAGCAAAATTTTCTTTACTGTTTACTGGATTAAGAACAGCGACTTGACCATTTAGACTATCAAATTGGTTAGGAATTCGATCAATAATGTTTAATAAGGCTTCGTATAGATTAGGTTCATTACGATAAGCTTTTGAAGCGAGTGTTGTAATTATAATAGAAACTGGTTTATCATCTAAATCTTTTTCAAATAAAATATCCCGGTGTCGCTTTAATATTTGTATGACTCTTTGAAGTGGTGTCTTATATTTATAAAATGGTACTTTCTCAATTTCAGCTCTAGCTTCTTTTATTAAGGCTTCCCTAACAGGTAACATTTGTTGATAAAACCAATCAACATAATCTTTTGGATTTGAGTGATGCCATGTTTTTAATTCATTGTCAGGAATAAGGATTGAGTTATTATCTTCTGCTAAATCTGGTATGGCTGGTAAAATATCCATATGAAATTCATTGGCATATTCTAAACGCCAACATCGTCTTTTAGATTCTAATATTTTTCGATATTGTTCATTCTCTTGAAGACGTGTCCCTAATAAATCATATAATTTTTTTTGACCAATATTCTTTTCTAATTCCAATTCACAAACTAAATCAATGTCATATTCATCAGATTTGTAAGGTTTTACTATAGTACCCAATCGGAATGAACCTTGGGAATAGATTTTAGGATTAAATGCAGACAAAGAAGATTTGTCGTTACCTAAATACTCTCCTATTGTTTCGTATCTTTTTACAGCTAATTCATATTTTGATTCTGGCAAATCCAGTTCATCTACTAGATTTTGTAAGTTTTCATTTAGTACTAATTCATTATTGTTTAACATTTACGGCTCCATTATTTATAAAGTGGTACATATTTTTCTGCAAAATGAGAAAAGAATTTTTCTTTTACTTTAGGCATTAGTTTACGGCTAGAAGATGATGCTTTCGCTATCAATTCACTTGTATTTAATTTATCCAATTTAAATAAGCCATCAGGGACTACAGGATCTATTCTTAAAATATTGTCCTTACCAAGAATATGGGTTACTGTATTAAAGGTACCAATGCTTTGACAATGCATCAATAAATTTACTCCATCATATTTCCATTGCCACAGACCACCTCTATTAAGCTTGGCGGATCGATCTTTAAGATTAGTTGTTGTACCAAGGCTAAGAACTTTTATATCTGAAATATTGATATTGAGCATACTAATAGCTTCTGTAATACCAACAAGCGTAGGATTATTTGCCCAAACACCACCATCAATTAATCTTATATTGTCAATGTCGTTAAATGATGGGAAATATGTTGGAGCTGCACTAGTTGCCATTGCAACCTTCCATAATGGTACTTTATAATCCCTTCTAAGTCTTTCATGATGAGGCGTTTTAAATATATATACTTCGTCATCGGACATGTTATATGCCGGGATAACTATTCTATTTTTACAATCGGCTAATCGATTTTCTTTGAAATATTTTTTTAATGATTGTTCTAATATATCGGGGGAATACTTGTTTTTATACAAATGCTTAATGTCTGTAAAAATATTTTTATTAAATATTTGTCTTTTGTTAGATACATAAAAATCTAATATTTCGCTAGGTCTGTATCCAATACTCAAACCAATCGCAATGATACCTCCAGTTGAAGTCCCAACTATTAAATCAAAATGATCTGCTATATTAATATTTAAGTCATCCTCAAGGTTTGCTAACATTGCAGCTGAAAATACACCTTTTATACCACCGCCATCAAGAGATAATATTTGAAAAGATTTACTCGTTTTAACCGTCCAAATTTATTTAATAAAATTAGTTCGTTTACTAATAGCACTTTAGTTAGCAACTTGCATTGAAAAACAAACCCTTAAAACTAACTACAAACAATTAGAAGACAAGTTCGCTATTGAGACGCAGATTAAGCATTTTAATTATGGTTTTGTTGCAAGCCATTCTGAATAATTTGTGTCATCTTTTGATTGATTATGTTTATCGCACATTGGAAATAGATTACTAACAGATGTATGTCCACCTTGAGACCAAGGGATTCTGTGATCTAGAGTTTCATAAATTTTTGAGCAACCAGGTACAATGTATTTATTGCCTTTGGCAGTAATAACTACTTTTTCCATTTCATCAGGCCATTCGTGTATATCAACATAAGCATCGTGTTGCTGCGCAGGTGTAGGCGGTATATAACTTGCTTGAGTAACATGACAATTCAAAATATTACCTCGTTCAGTCCACTCAACTGAACGCCATTGATTACACATTGGACACTTATAAATCCATTTCATAATTGACTTTCAATTTTAGTTCTGTAAAGTTAAATAAATCAAAGTCATGCACTTACTAATTGTCTTTAAAACTTTATGCCGAACTTTTATTTATTATGCTCAATTTAATTAAAAAATACAATCCGTTTGCAGTTACTTCATGTATTCCATTTGTTCATTCTCTCAAATAAACCAGGATGATGAACCGCCCTCAAGTCCAGTTCATCACCCCTTTTAGTTCTTAGTGCTCAGTTCGCGGCGAACTGACAACCTTCCAACTTTCTCACTCGAAGGCTGATCCCCCTTTGACGGGAACTTTCCACTTTCCCATACCCGAAAAACCTGAGAGGTACTTTTTTTGTATAAAAAGTCTGTTGGAAATACTGGAAAATCTATCTGCAAGCTTTCGTCATAACCACACTCGATGATTTATCATGACCATTGACAAATGACAAGTAACTGACTGATCAGTAAATAATAAAGGGAATATTTTTATAGAAAAGAAAAAGAAGTGATTTTAAGAAGAAGTAAAGATTGAAACATTTGATCCAACAAACACCCAACTAAACCTGGGAGATGTATTTTGTATTCTGAATGAATAATAATAGTCCCCTTACCTCAACCATTATCCATCAAACATAATACAGCAACCATCATAGAAGAAATCTTTCCTTTAAGCAAAATGATCTAACAAAAGATAAGCTTAGCGCCCCCAATGTTGTAAGAGAATAGAATGCCCCAATCAGGCTTTTTCCACACCTTAGGATTCTGCCAAAAGGTATATAAAGAAAAAACACCACAAATTCAATTATCTAAATAAAAACAACCGGGAAAGATTCAACTATTCAAAGAACACTTCCCGACACGTCGGGAGTTATTAGCTTTTGCTGTTGTAAACATAAATATGAAATATTATTTATGCAAGAACTATTTAGCGTTAACAATAAATATTTATTAAGCTGTTTTTGTAAGTCGAAACTCCGTTTCGACCAAAGAATAAATAAATTTAAATAAAATGCGCGGTCGATTCAGAGAATCGACCTACAAAAAACTTACTACCTTAACAAAACCAACTTACGCGAAGCGGAAAAATTGTTTGCCGTTATCTTGTAGATATAAATCCCCGATGCTAACTGGGTAGCATTAAATTTAATCATATGACTTCCGGAATTTTGATACTCATTTACCAGCGTTTCAATTTCTATTCCAAGTACATTATATATTTTTAACGTTACATGATTGCTTACTGCCAAATGCCAACTGATTACTGTTACCGGATTAAACGGATTAGGATAATTCTGCTCAAGACTAAACTTAGTAGGATTTGAAATATCTTTTTCCGCAATTGAAGTTTCAACCGAATCAATATAGCTCCATTTTACCGCATCAAATACAATCGCTTCTCCTTTAATTGTACTTGCATCTCCAAGACGCACATACCCGCTCTTCCCTTTTTCAAATTGATATTTGCCAAGAGAGACCCACGCGTCTTTATATTCCTTCTGATTAATTATAACTGAATCTGATCCACCGGAAGAATTAATTTTATACTTTGCCGCTTCTGCTTGGCTATAAAGAATATATGCAGAGACTTCATAATATCCGGTTTGCGGAATATTGGGTGTCCACGTTGCGTAGCAGCTATCATTTGGTTTTAGTGTAGTAAGCGAGTACCACAGATGTCCATTATAACCCTGGTTCAGATCCTTCCATGAGTTCATAGTAACCGGCGCTTTATTATTCATGTAAAAACCATTCGCAAAATCGAGATCATCAATTAATGTATCCGATGTTTCCGGCATTTTATAATTTGTCGATACACTCCAATAAACAGTATTCAAATTCTGGTAGCCGTTATTGTATCCGGGCCAATCATACTTAGCGTTCTTACCCAAGTAATTTGGATAACCGGGAGAATTCTTATTCCCGTATGGATCGTTAAAGATAAGCGTATGCGATTGAGTAGCAGTTCCGTGCGCCACGATTATATGTCCGGCAGTTGTCAATCCGTTGCAGACTGTGTAAGGTCTTCCAGCGTTTATTTCATCCAATGTTGTTTGATACGAAGGAGTATCGGCTCGAACGGCGGTTATCCCATGGTTATTATAAAAACCAACCATGCTTGAATAGGGGCTCGTCCCCGACCACATAAATCCGTAAGCTCCTTGAAACGGCTTCCCGTTTGGATCATTCGCTGTCATTAAATAACTGATCTGTCTAAAATGGTAAGCGTCACAAATATATCTTCCATACGGACTGGTATGACTATAAGGCCATGAAGCAGTAATATTCCATACGGGTAATATTTTGTAATACGCTACAATCATCATTGCAGAAGTTGGTCCGCACGCGGCGCTTCCGTTATAATAATCGGGTGTATCATACACTTGATTGATGTATGGAATATCAAGTGTGTCAACATCCAACGTCTTCTTTAAAAGATTAAAAGAATGTGTTTCAATCGGCTGCACTTTTAAATTCAATTCTGATTTAACTTTTAATGAATGATCTTGAAGAGAAAGAGCAGCTTTAACAATTGTTCCCTTCTCAAGCTTCGAATAAATTACTTCATCATCAGTTAAACCAAACGAAGGATCGCATTCAAACTGATTTTTAGTGAATGTTAGTTGTGCTAGGTTCGTTCCATCAAACGATGAGAAATATAGATCGCTGTTTAGCAGTTCTAAATTCTTTATTTCTTTTTTATAAAAGATGATTAGCTTGGAATCATTTGACCACGCCGGTGAATAACCTTCTTCTGCTATTACGTACGATTCGTTTTTCTCTAAGTCATATACTTTTAGCGTTGCGGCTAAACTCGAGTATAATAATTTCTTCCCATCCGGCGACCAGATTGGATTGAAGTATCCTCCGTTGCCGTTTGTTATCTTCTGCTTCTCTCCGTTACTTAAATTTAATAGAAAGAGTTGATCGTAGTTATCATTGAATGCAACAAACTTTGCATCGGGAGAAATAGGAGCAATGTTAGCATATGTTCCAAGATCATATTTCGTTTCAGCATCATTCTTCCGAACGATCAATTCATTATTAATTGTAAACGCGATTGTGCCGTCATTAGCAAAACTTACCTGTCCGGCTAAATCTACCGGAGCGTATAAAGGAGTAATATTCTTTGTAGTAATATCGATTAAGGAAGGAATTTGATTTCCGTTCTGATCAATCTGCTTGTATCCGATAGTTCGTTTATCATTTGAAAGAGAAAAATAAAGACCGCATCCCGGAGAAGAAGTTAAAAGAATGGATTCACCATTTTGTTCAACATAAAGAGAGGAATTTTTAGCATCGGTAAAAACAATTCCTTTTGAAGTAATTGCAGCGTTCTTTACACTGCTTACATTAAACTTATTTACCTGTGCAATAAGAACTGAAGTTCCGATGAATAAATAAATTAGAAATAATATCGTTTTCATGTGAATTATAAATTGTTCAGTGTATGTTTTCTAAGTGATTCTTTGTGTCTCTGTGCCTTGTATGTTAAATGTTATAAAAAAAGTTCTTTGAAATATTGAATAAAATAGTTTCCTTTACGGAAGAGAAGGTTTGTGCCTTGGGTCTAAGAACCCGTCACGAAGTTTTTTCCTTCCGTCA
>JALNWB010000104.1 GCA_023231105.1 Ignavibacteriaceae bacterium
AAACTTAATAAATCCAGCCGCCACAAAGAAAAATTTGCAGTTAATTAGTTTTGTTCCGCAAAGAAGTTATGTTTTTGGCGATATGAATATGCTTAATTCGGTTTTACAAAATTTGGTTTCTAACGCTGTAAAATTTACAAATGAGTTCGGGGTCATCTCCATTTCTTCCGCCGAGAAAAACGACTATATGGAAATTACCGTTGCCGATAACGGAGTTGGTATAAAAGAGAAAGATTTATCAAAATTATTTAAAATTGAGGAACACTTCTCAACAAAAGGGACGAAGGATGAATCGGGAACAGGGTTGGGGCTTTTATTGTGCAAAGAACTTGTTGAAAAACACGGCGGAACTATGTGGGTTGAAAGTGAATTTGGAAAAGGAACGAAATTTTATTTCACTCTTCCAAAAGCATTGTAGAGACATGCCATGGCATGTCTCTACAATGGCAAATCTCTACGTTAATTTAAAGAGAGTTGCGGGAAAAAAAGTTTTGTGTTCTCGTGAAAAAGCATTTCGTCAATTTCAATTTCCATATATTTGTAAAGTGAAAACCCTACAAGCAGCCGCCAAACTTCAGGTTCCGACTCCGCATAAAAAGTTAACCAAAGTTTTGTTCTGTCGGTTGATAATCCGTACGAAGTTATTTTCTTTTGATTCACAAGTTTGCTGATATATTCCTTCTGCGATGGAATTTGTTCAATATATTCCTCGGAAATTACTCCGGGGAATGATATGCTTACCATAAATTTTTTCATATAAATCCTCAATTAGTTGGATGTGTTTCTTAGATCAACACATTTTTCCCTTAAAAAGTTTACTTCTTCTTGTTTTTTCTTCTACCTTTTTCTGTTAGTATTATCGAAGGAAGTTTACGAATATTTAATTGAAAAAACGGATTCACCTCATAGAGAATTCAATCTCAATTTACTATCGAGTGATGAAAAGAAACTATTAATTAAATCCTAACTTCATTAATCCTTTTTTTACGTATTCGTCTTTCATCATGTATTTCCAAACAAAACCGCTCCGGTAGTTTTCAATCATTAACAACATTGGACCTTGATCGATTCCCAGGTTGTCTTTATCTATCCAATTTAAAGTAAGGTTAAATGAATCCATAAAACCATATTTGCCCCACAAACCTTTGTCGGCAAAGCGGTCGTACATCGATTTTAATGTCGGGATGCAAATCTCCGGCGCAAAAGGAATGGACGAACCGGCGGCATACGGAGCAATAGTTCCGTCATCAAAAGTTGAATCCGGTCCGGATGTTCCGCGCGCAGAATATCCGAAAAATACTTTACCGTCAAAATTATTATTGCTCTCGGGACCATCACAGGCTGATAAACCCCACGTTAACGAATCGTATCCTTTCCATCCGTTTTGATTATCAATTGCATATTTCCGCTGTACGTATGTTGCGCGGCGAGAATTTTCAAAATAATCAATCCCCTTATTCTTCATATAAGAATCTTCTTGGCAACGCATATCAAGCCATAACAGAGAAAACTGATGAACGAATAATGCGGGAAAAACAACATGTCCTGAATTTTTCCCGTACGGCTCGCGCCATTGATAAAAGTTTAACCACGACTGATACCCTTTCTCAACATCGGGCATATCGGCTCCGGCGGCGAGAATGTATAGAAACAATGCTTCAGTATAACCCCACCAACCGAGCGAGTTAAAACCTTTTTCGTCCCAGCCTAACGAAATGGTGTGGTTAAATGCGCCCTCTTTTTTTATTTCGAAGAAAGACCAGTTCATCCGCTTGGTTAAAGCTTCCGCAAGACTTCTAATTTCTTTTTCAGTTGAATTATCTTCGCTATAATATTGTACGGCAAAGCGGATACCGGCAAGAAGCAGTCCGGTATCGATTGAAGAAAGTTCGCAATTCCAAACTCGTTTGCCGGTATTAAAATCTAAAAAATGATAATAAAAACCTTGATAACCCGTAGCTTTACTGTTTGTACTTTGCTCGGAATTAATTAAAAACCGGAAAAGATTAAGCGTAAACTGAGCGGCTTCATCGCGGGTGATCCATCTTTTTTCTGCGCCAAGCGCCCAAATAGGAATGCCAAAGCCTGTTGCCGCCATGCTCGCCGGTGAACCTGTTGTTGAGCGGTCTTTCACCAAACCGTTTTTAGGATTGGTTTCATTTATAAAATAAAGAAATGAGCGATACTGCAACGTATCGAGAAAAGACAATTCATCTTTTGAAGGTTGATATTTTTCTTTTTTGCCATCTCCGGCAATAATTGTAGAATTAATGGCGAGAAGCAAAAAGAGTCCGCTAATTATGGCTGTTGTTTTTATCTTCATTTGAGTGGTTTCTTATTTTTAAGGAAATATTTTATGACAAAATAAAAAAATAAATTCAAGCGGCAAAGGAATTCAGCGCACAGAAAGTTTGTTATATTTCCGGTAGAATTTTAAGAACTTAATGAGCATATGACAGAAAAAATAATTCGTGTAAAAGGGGCAAGGCAGCATAACTTAAAAAATGTTGATCTTGAAATTCCGGGCAATAAACTTGTAGTGTTTACCGGCGTTAGCGGAAGCGGCAAATCTTCACTTGTGTTCGATACTATTTATGCCGAAGGGCAGCGGCGTTATGTTGAAAGTTTATCTTCCTACGCGCGGCAGTTTTTAGAACGCATTAACAAACCCGATGTTGATCTAATCACGGGAATCAGCCCTGCCGTTGCCATCGAACAAAAAACCGGTTCAAAAAATACGCGCTCAACGGTTGGCACAACTACCGAAGTGTATGATTATCTTCGCCTTTTATTTGCGCGCGTCGGCAAAACGATCTGCTTTAACTGCGGAAAGGAAGTGAAGAAAGATACAACAACCACCGTTGTTGAATTTTTAGCGTCACTGAATGAAGGAACGAAATGTTATCTCGCGTTCCCGCTAACCGCTCATGAAGGAAGAAATGTAAAAGAAGAAATTGATTTGATGAAGAAGCGCGGATTTTTCAGAATCTTTTACAAAAATGAATTGTATGATTTAAATGAAACAACCGTTAATCCGAAATTAAAAAAAGATGTGCGCGTTGTTGTTGAACGGTTAAAAGTTTCTCAAGAAAATTTGCGCGAAAAACTTGCCGATTCAATTGAAACAACTTTTAAAGAAGGTGAAGACAGACTCGTAATTATCAATGCGGAAACAAACGAGCAAACCGAATTCAACAAATTTTACGAGTGTTGCGGCATCCGTTATGAAGAACCTGAGCCGCGGTTTTTCTCTTTCAACAATCCGTTCGGCGCTTGCCCTGTATGCCAGGGATTCAGCAAAATTATCGGCGTTGATATGCAACTGGTGGTTCCGAATCCAAATTTAACTTTGTTGGAAGGAGCAATTGCCCCGTGGCGCACTCCAAAGTTCAGCCAGCATTTACGCGAGTTGGTTCAGCATGCAAAAAAATATGAAATTCCTTTAACCATTCCATTTAAAGAAATAAAACCCGATACGGTAAACCTTATCTGGAGCGGGACAAAAGACTTTACCGGCATTACTGAATTTTTTGAAAAGCTCGAAGGCAAAACATACAAAATGCACATCCGCATTTTACTTAGTAAATACCGCGGTTATACAACATGTCAAGCGTGCAAAGGCAGCCGGTTGCGGCGCGAAGCGCTTCAAGTAAAAGTGCAGGATCGCTCAATTTATGATATTGTAAAACTTCCAATAGATAAATCGCTTTCTTTCTTTAAAGAGTTGAAGTTAACGGAATATGAAACGAAAATTGCAGAACGCATTTTAAAAGAATTGCAAAGACGGTTATCTTTTTTAAATGATGTCGGACTTAGCTACTTAACGCTTGACCGTTTAAGCTCAACGCTTTCCGGCGGAGAAACACAACGGATAAATTTAGCAACGGCTCTCGGTTCCGCGCTTGTCGGGACGCTTTACGTTTTAGACGAGCCGAGCATCGGGCTGCATCCGCGCGATAACGAAAAACTTATCCGCATTTTGAAAAACCTGCGCGACATTGGCAACTCCGTTCTTGTGGTTGAACATGACGAAGAAATGATTCGCGCGGCTGATCTTGTTGTGGATATGGGTCCAAAGGCAGGTCAACACGGTGGAGAAATTATTGCGCAAGGAACCGCGGAAGAAATTATTAGGAATGAAAAATCGATAACGGGAAAATATTTATCCGGGAAATTATCTATTCCTTTACCTCAAAAAAGAAAAACGGAACAAACTTCATCATTAAAGATTGTTGGCGCGCGCGAACATAATCTAAAAAATATTGATATTGAAATTCCGCTCCATAAATTAGTTGTTGTTACCGGCGTAAGCGGTTCCGGGAAAAGCACGCTTATTCACGATGTTCTTTACGGCGGTACCGCAAAATATCTTGGAATGAATCCCGCCTCAATCGGAAATTTCGATGAGATAAAAGGGACGCAGTACATTGATCATATTGAAATTGTTGATCAATCGCCGATAGGAAAATCTCCCCGCTCAAACCCGGTGAGTTATATAAAAACATTTGAATTGATCCGCGAACTTTTTGCATCGACACATCAAGCAAGAGCGCGCGGATACAAACCCGGATTCTTTTCCTTCAACGTTCCCGGCGGAAGATGCGAAACTTGTTCCGGCGACGGATTCATCAAAGTTGAAATGCAGTTCCTTGCCGATATTTATTTAGAATGTGAAGACTGCAAAGGAACCCGCTTTAAAAAAGAAATCCGCGAAATAACTTTCCGCGGGAAAAATCTTGTTGAAGTTTTGGAAATGACTGTTGATGAAGCGGTAGAACATTTTCATGGAAATGATAAAATTGTTCGTTCGTTAAAAGTTCTTGCCGATGTTGGTTTGGGCTATATAAAACTTGGTCAACCGTCAAACACACTTTCCGGCGGAGAAGCCCAACGAATAAAATTAGCGCTTCATCTAACTGCACAGCATGACCGGAAGCATACCCTATTTATTTTTGATGAACCGACCACCGGGCTTCATTTTGACGATATATCAAAATTGCTGAAATGTTTTGAGATGCTGCTGGAGAAAAATAATTCGGTTGTAATAATTGAACATAACCTGGACGTGATCAAATGCGCCGACCATGTAATTGATCTGGGTCCCGAAGCCGGTGAAAACGGCGGTGAAATTGTTGCAGCCGGGACACCGGAAGAGATTGCTGCCAACGACTGCTCGTTAACAGGAAAATTTTTAAAGCAAAGATTGAAATAGCTTGGCAGAAAAACAAAAAGCAAATGACAAACATGAACTAAAATCAATAAAGCGAGAGAATGACTGAATGAAGATGAATGGATGAATGTTTTTCATTCATTCATGCAATCATTCATTCGATGATTACAAATTATTTAGTTCTGGCTCTGCCAGATTATGAATAAGAAGACAGAATGTGATTGGTTTCTGCTTACTGCCAATTGCCTACTGACTTCATTTCACTTTTTTTTCAAGCACTTCTCCCATCAATTGCAGCAAGGCTGTTTTTGTAAAAGGTTTAGAAATATAATGCGAACACCCTGCACCTAAAAATTCTTCTTTAGCTCCGCGCATTGCATACGCGGTAATTGCTATAATCGGCGTTTGTTGATATTGCATCATCTCGCGGATAAGTTTTGTGGTTTGCATACCGTCTATTCCTTTGGCAAGATTAATATCCATTAAGATAGCTTCGTATTTATTTCCTCTCGCCATCACAACTCCTTCCTGCCCGCTCTTTGCCCAATCAAGTGAAACGACATTTTTAAGAAAATGATTAACCACGGAAAATGAAATTTCTTCATCTTCTACATAAAGCACTTTTCTCAATTGATTCGGTTTTACCGGCTCCTCCGTTGCTTTCTGAATTTCTCCAAAGTCCAAAGGATGCTGTGCAGATTGTTCCGAAATACCATTTTCTTTTTTCACCAAAATTTCTTTTATGTCAAAATTATTATCCATCGGCAGTTTAATTGTAAATGTTGAACCTTTCCCTACTTCACTTTCCACCGAGACTTTTCCGTTTAATTTTTCAATGAAATTTTTAGTAATAGTTAAACCGAGCCCGTTTCCTTCAAAACTTCTACCGATTCCTTCACTTGCCTGGCGGAATTCTTCCCAAATAATATCTTGTTGGTCTTTCGGAATGCCTATACCTGTATCGCAAATCTGAATTACTGCGAAGTTTCCGTCCTCTGCTTTTTCCAAAGAGGCTTTTACAGTTACACCGCCTTTATTAGTAAACTTCAATCCGTTGTTTATTAAGTTATTGATGGCGTGACGCAACATCCGTTCGTCTGAGGCTATTATTAGCGTATCGGTTTGCAATTCTTTTTTCAGATAAAGATTTCTTCCCTTTGCTATCGGTTGGAACATACCGCAGACTTCATCGATAATCTGTAGAAGATTGAATTTGGTTGGTTTAATAATAACGCGTTCTTTTTCAATTTGTGCAAGGTCTAAAATAATGTTTAGCGTCTCCATTAACCGGTTTCCCCCCTTGTTCATCATTACTGCCATACTTTTTACTTCATCGGGCAAATCCATTCCTATCATCAATTCGGTAAAGCCGAGGATGGGAATCATCGGGGTGCGAAGTTCATGACTCATGTTTTCCAGAAAGTTGGTTTTAACTTTGTTCGCTTCTTCGGCTTTTTCTTTTGCAATAATTATTTCTCGTTCCGCTTGCTTCTTTTCTGTAACGTTCCGGAAAATGCTTAACAGCAGCGGAGGTTGTCCTTCTATTTCAACGAATGAATTGGTAAGTTCAATCGACATCGGCTTGCCGTTCCACAGCGTAATATCTCTTTCCATAAAAGGCTGAATGGTTCTTTCTCTGAAATGGTGCACAAAAGAAGCCACATCGTTGAAGCCTGAGTCAAGACCATAAACATCCGCAAAACTTTTTCCGATAATTTCATTTTTGTCTTTTTCAAAAAGTTTTGCGAAGGCATTATTTACCGAAACGATCATTCCATGTTCATCCGTAAGCCGAATGCCGTCTATCGAACTTTCCCAAACAGTGCGGAAGTGAAGTTCTGATTGCTTCAGCATTTCTTCTTTTAATTTATCTTGAGTAATATCATCCTTAATTGCAAGAAAGTTTGTGATTTTTCCTTCATTATTTTTAATAGGAGAAATTGTTGTAGCCTCCCAATAAAATGAGCCGTCTTTTCTTTTATTATGAAAAGTGCCTCTCCATTCACTTCCTGCAAAAATGCATTCCCACATTTTTTTATACTCTTCAGTCGGTGTTTCACCGGATTTTAAGATTCGCGGATTTCGTCCTTTTACTTCTTCAAAAGTATAACCGGTTGTCTCTTCAAATTTCTTATTCACGTATTCGATATTTCCAACAAGATCAGTAATAACAATAGCGCCTGCGGATTGTTCTACCGCCTGTGAAAGTTTTTTAATTTCTCCTTCCGTAAGTTTCTGTTCGGTTATATCGGTGAATACGCCAAGCAGTAATGGTTTTTCATATTCACTTTCTATAAATGAATTTACAACCCGGAACCAAACTTTTTTATCATTCCAAAGGATAAATTCTTTTTCAACGAGCGGCAAAACAGTTCTTGTTTTAAATCGTTCTTGATGTTTCTGTTGAATACTTAGACTATCTCGTGAGGAATAAATTACCGATAAGTGAAAACCTTCTAATTCTTCTTTCGTTTTTCCAACTATTTGGCAAAAAGCATTGTTGACTGCAATAATCATCCCCTCTTCATTTGTAAGCCGCATTCCACTGGCAGCGTTCTCCCAAACGGAACGAAAATGTAATTCCGATTTACGCAATGCTTCTTCCGTTTGTTTCCGTTCGGTAATTTCTTGCGCAACTCCAGTAAAACCAGCTAATTTCCCATCTATGTAAAGCAGATTTACTAAAAAGCTAAGCCAACCAACTTTGCCCGATGCGTTCAAATAGCGAAAATCTATGCTGCGATCTCGTTCATATTTTTTGAGTTGACTAAGAAAGTATGAATGAACTTTTGTTCGATCATCAGGGTGAACAAACGAGAGATAAAATTTCCCCACAAGATCTTTATTCTCATAACCGAGTACCTCGGAAGCAGCTTGATTTGCATAAATAAACTTCCCGCGTACACTCGTGTTGAAAAGAATAGCTTTTGTTCCTTCAGCAATTTTACGGAATTTCTTTTCTGATTCATTAATCAACTCTTCGGCATATTATTTTTCCGTAATATCTTGTACCGCACCATAAATGCCGATAAGTTTTTTCGCTTTATCATCCCAAATGGGACTGGCATAAGTTCTATTCCAGACAATGTTTCCGTTTTTATGATAGGTTCGCACTTCGCTGATTACTTTTTCGTTGTTCAAAAGTTTTTGAAAGTCAAGAAAATCTTTTTCACGGTCATCGGGATGCAGCACAGCCTGCCAGCCGCCGATGGATTTATATTCTTCGATTGTATAGCCGGTTATTTTTTCAAAAGCGCCCATTACCCAATCATGTTCACTCTTCCCGTCAGTAGTTATTTTTGTGGAAAAGATATAATCTGATGTTAAATTAGAAATAAGTCGAAAGCGTTCTTCGCTGTTTCGCAAAGCTTCTTCGGCATTCTTGCGTTGGGTAATATCGCGGGCAACATTTCTAAATTCGAAAACATTTCCTTTTTCATCACGCACAATGCGAGTATTTTGCTCAATCCAATGAATTTTGCCGTCTTTTCTTTCTACTCTTACCTCTAAATTCGTATCAAGAACGCCTCTTTTAATTTCATTTGAATAATGTTCAACAACTTGTCTTCGATCAATCGGGGCAATGATGCGGACATAATGGTGTCCTAAAATTTCTTGTGGCAAAAAACCTGTTAACGTAAAGAAGTTTGGACTACAATATTTCATTATTCCTTGTCCATCAACAGTATAGAACACATCTGTGATGTTTTCTACAAGATTACGGAAAAGTTCTTCGCTTTCTTTCAGTTTTTGTTCTATGAACTTTTGTTCGGTAATATTATGAGCTACCCCTTGCAGCCCCACAACTTTTCCATTTAAGATTATGGGGTTTTCAAATATTTCAAGAAGAATGGGGTGATTGTCTGCATGTTTAACTTCTAACAATATTGAACTATTAATGAATTCTCCGAGCAGGTGAGCGTGTGTTTTTTCTTTTGCAATTTCGTTAATCTTATTATTCGTAACGAACCAATGCGTCTGGTTATACCACTCTTCAACTGGATGACCTGTTATTTTTTCGACGGACGGAGAAATATAAGTAATCTCGGCATTGATGTTTTGCGTGTAGAAAAACAAATAAGGCGTTCCCTCTACAAGCAACCTCATCTGATCTTCTTTTTTTCTTAACTCTTCTTCAGCTTGTTTCCGTTCGGCTTCGTGTTGATTCACTTCAAGAGCAAAAGAAATATCCATCGTCAATTCATCAAGCAATTTAATTTCATCTTCATCAAAGAAATTAACTTCACTTGCATATAAAGCAAAAGAACCTACCACTTTACCATTTATTGTTAAAGGAAAAGCGGCGGCTGAATTAAAGTCGTTCTTAATTATATCTTCTTTCCATTGAGAGATGGAGTTATCATTCTTGATGTCGTTTGCAATGATATGAGTTTGTTTTTTTATTGCTTGCCCGACAATTCCTCCGCTTCTGTCTTTATCATTCAAGTCAATGTTTATTTTATCTAAATAATCTTTTATAACTCCGGATGAACCGACCACATCAACTTTGTTTGTAGATGGATTAACCATCCCAATCCACACCATCACAAATTTTCCATCGTCAACAACAACTCTACATGTTTCGTTAAACAACTGTTCTCTATCTTTTATTCGAACGATTGCTTGATTAACATTGCTGAGAACGGTGTAAAGACGGTTGAGTTTTTTAATTTTTTCTTCGGCTTTTTTACGTGCGGTAATGTCGCGGTGAAATGCTATGATAAATTTTTCATTACCCACCGTAATCATACTTGCCGAAACTTCAAGTGGAAACGTATGACCGTTTTTATGATAATGCTCAACCTCAAAGGTTAAGTTTTCTCCTGCCAGAATCCTGCGAATCCGCTCTGGATATAGTTGAGAACATTCCGGTGTATCAAGGTTTTTTATATTAATTTTCTGCATTTCCTCAACGGTGTATCCATGCATCATGGCGAATGACTTATTCACCGACACAATCTTACCGCTAAGAGAAGAGTGAAATATTCCATCACTCGCTTTTTCAAAAAGATTTCTGAACCATTCCTCGCTTTTTCGTATCGCAGCTTCCGCCTTTTTCCGGTCGTCAATATCATGGGCAATGTTTCGATGTTCAATAATATTTTCTTTCTCATCACGAATAATGCGTGTATTTTGTTCGATCCAAACAATTGTTCCGTCTTTTCTTCGAATCCTGAACTCCAGATTCGTATCAAGCACGCCTTTTTGGATTTCTTTTGCATAATGGTCAACAACTCGTCTTCTATCAACAGGCGCACAAACACGAACAAAATGATTATTTATTATTTCCTCATACGAAAAACCTGTAGTTGTAAAGAAGTTTGGACTACAATATTTTATTCTCCCGTTCGCATCTGATATGTAAAAAACATCGGAGATATTTTCTACAAGATTGCGGAAAAGTTCTTCACTTGCTTTCAAAGTTTGTACAACTTGTTTCTTCTCGGTAACATCCTGTGCAACCGCAATACATACGTCTTTCCCAAAATAGAGTCCTTTGTAAACTCTAACAATCTTTGGAAAGATTTGACCATTTTTTCTCTTCCCCCAAAACTCAAATTCTTGGGGAATTCCTTCAAAAGCTAATTTAACTTGTTCAGCAACTTTTTGTATATCATTTTTCCCTTCGGCAGAAACAAAAAGCGGATTTTTCCCGATTAGTTCTTCGCGCGTGTAGCCGTACATTTTAACCGCCCCGTCATTTACATCAAGAAATGTCCCGTCTTTATCTTGAACATAAATGGCTTCATCAATGCAGTTAATTATTCCCCGGTAGGTTTGGTCACTTTCTTTTAGTTTTTCTTCCGCTTTTTTCTGTTCTGTTACGTCGCGAGCGACAAGAAGAACAGAATCAGAAGTTAACGGAGAAAGAAGAGCTGAAAACCATATCTTCTTATTTTCAATTTCTAAAGTATATTCCATTCCAACGGGTTGCTGAGTATTTAAAGATTGAGTGACGTGAGCAAGGAAGAAATCTGCTTGTTCTTTCGGAAAGACTTCGTGCATTGTCTTTCCTAAAAGTTCGTTTGACGGTTTGTAAAGCAGAGAAGGATTTGAAGGAGCAATTTCAAGGTAGCGTCCTTCAGCATCAACAACCATAATTACATCCGTCATTGCAGCAAAGATTGCCCGCAATTTAGATTCTGATTTACACAAAGCTTCTTCGGTTTGCTTGCGTTCGGTAATGTCTCTGGTAATGCTTATTATATGTGGGACTCCATCAAGTTCCAAAAGAGAGGCGGACATCGACCCGAGAACTATCTCGCCGTTTTTTTTTCGGAACTGCGCTTCAAGGTTTTCAACAATACCGTCTTTTTTCAACCCTTCAACAAGTCTTTTCCTATCTTCAGGATTGACTAAAATATCAAGTTCCCGAGTAGTCTTGCCAATAATATCACTTTCGGTATATCCCATAACTTTTGTAAAGTGACTATTAATTGAAACACGCATTCCATCTTCAAGCCGAATAATGTTTACAGCGTCAGGGCTTATATAAAAAGTCTTGCGGTATTTTTCTTCACTTTCTTTTAATGCTTTTTCCGCTGTTTTGCGTTCTGTAATATCTCGATAAATTGATTGATAGGTGCCGTTGGGCATCATTTTAGTGTGCATTTCAATTGGAACAATTTTCCCGTCAGGACGAACAATGTTCCGCTCAGATAGAACAACCTCTCCTTTATGCAGCAAATCGAATCTTAAAGGATTTTTAGTTAGCTCTTCAGTATTGAACAGTGTACTAATATGTGCGCCAATCAGTTTGTCCAGTGTTCTGCCGGTCAATTGCTGCATATAAGAATTTGCACCAATAATAATTCCATCGTGTGAACCGATCAGGATTCCATCTACAGCAAGTTCAAGCAATTCTTTATCGTCCAAAATTCCTCTTAATAATTCTCTTTGTTCAGCAAGTTTATTAGCTGACGAGGTAGTTTGAACAGCAGAAGGGATCTCTCCTTCTTTTTTTTTCACCTTATTAGTAGAGTTAGACGGTTCTGAAGATTTCTTTTTCACAAAAACCTTTTTTTATAATTTACAGAAATACAACATTTCTAGAAATATCAATAGAAATTAGCAACAATAACGTTTCAAGAAATTTAGAGAAAAAGAACTACAAAACAAAAGACTGCAAACGAGAAGAATCGGTGAAAAATTATTCCATCCGAACTTAGGTTTTTAATCCGTTAATAGGTTTACTTTTTTATGGCTATTTAAAATTTTTCTTTCTAAAATGATACGCGATTCTTATTTTAGCAATCGAAACTTCTAAGTAAAAACATCTGGTGACTAATGGAAAATAAGAATGCTGATCTTACTTCGTTAAAAATAAACCGATCTTCTCCTTCTTCCTCTAACGGATACTCCGGTAAAAAAAGTTTGGTTATATGGGGATTTGGAATTTTATCCGCATCCTTCCTTATTTACTTTTTATGGGATTACGTTTTCGCTTCAACCATTGATGTTTCTGTAGTTACCGCCTCTAAAGTTTCTTCATCACAATCAAATGCTGTGTTAACTGCAAGCGGATATATTGTTGCGCAAAGAAAAGCTGCTGTTGCCTCAAAAGGAACCGGAAGACTGCAATTCCTTGGAGTTGTTGAAGGCGATGCCGTAAAAAAAAATCAAATAATTGCAAGACTTGACGACAACGATATTAGAGCGCAACTTGAGCAAGCAAAGGCAAATTTAAAACTAAGTGAAGCCGACTTAAACGATGCAGAAAATAGTTTTAAGCGGACTAAAAAACTTTTTGCTTCCGGTTCGGCTGCACAATCTGAACTTGATGCAGCAGAATCAAGATTTAACCGAACTACCGCATCAATTGAATTAGCTAAAGCACAAGTATTGGGAGCGGAAGTTGCGATGGAAAATATGCTTATCCGAGCTCCGTTTGATGGAACGGTGTTAACAAAAAATGCAGACGTTGGCGAAATTGTCGCTCCCTTTGCCGCAAGCGCTTCTTCAAAAGCAGCGGTGGTAACTATGGCGGATATGTCTTCGCTTCAAGTTGAAGCCGATGTTTCCGAATCGAATATCGAAAGAATAAAACCCAATCAAGATTGTGAAATTTCTCTTGAAGCTTATCCCGATTTCCGTTATCCCGGTTTCGTTGCCAAAATTGTTCCCACAGCGGATAGAGCAAAAGCTACCGTAATGGTGAAGGTTGGATTTAAGAATTACGATAAAAAAGTCCTACCTGAAATGCGCGCAAAAGTTCTCTTTTTAAATGAACCGGTAAGCGAAGAAATGCTAAACAAAAAACCGAAACTCGTTATTCCCGCTTCAACATTGGTTCAGAATGAGAATGAGTATTTTGTTTACAAAGTAACAAATGAAAAAGCAGAACAAGCCAAAGTTACTATCGGCGAAAAACTCGGAGCTTATGTAGAAATTCTTTCCGGTTTAGTTGATGGCGAAAAAGTTATTGATAATCCTTCGAAAGAAATTAAGGACGGAACGAAAGTAAACGTAAAAAAATGATTCATGGTTGATGGATGATGTTGGATGGTTGATGTGAAAGGATTAAGAACAAAATTATGATTAAGAACAAGACCATAATTGAGAAAAATATACTGATCCGCCGCGGCGGACTGATAACTAAGGACTTAAAAAAAACGGAGACACTATGCCGGCGATTATTCAAGTAAAAAATGTTTCAAAATCATATACCAGAGATAGTTTTGCAATTCCTGTTTTAAATGATATTACTCTCGATATCGAAGAAGGAGAATTTTTTTGTTTGATGGGACCATCCGGTTCCGGCAAAACAACGCTCTTAAATTTAATTGCGGGAATTGATAAACCGACAAAAGGAAATGTAATTGTGAACGATACAGATATTACTTTGTTGAATGAATCTTCGCTTGCAAAATGGCGAGCGAGTAACATCGGATTCGTTTTTCAATTTTATAATCTCATCCCCGTTTTAACTGCTTATGAAAATATTGAACTTCCGCTGATGTT
>JALNWB010000105.1 GCA_023231105.1 Ignavibacteriaceae bacterium
AACCATTTGTTGAGTGACGAAAAATTGATACTCACAATTCAAGCTATGAAAGAGCGGATAAATTTTGTAAAAGAAATTATTCTTAACGCCGGTTATTTCTTTGCTCCTCCTCAAACATATGATCCAGAAGCCGTTAAAAAAAGATGGACGTCTGAAAGCAATCAACTTCTTCAAAAATTTGCGGAAGTCATTCAATCAATTAATAATCCTTTAAAAGAAGATTATGAAAATGCTTTGCACAAAGTTGCTGAAGAGTCCGCAGTGAAAAACGCGGCGATCATTCATCCGCTAAGATTAGCTATTTCCGGCGTTAGCGGTGGTCCCGGATTATACGATATTTTTGTTATTCTTGGAAAAGAGGAAGCTATAAAGAGAATAAATATCGCGTTAGAGAAAATTAAAGCCTGATTTTAGAGCCGTTTCGCCTTTCCCATTATTATGAAATGACAGAAAATTCATTTATTTTAGCGCAAAGAATTATTACCACTTATTAGGATTTGTTTTATCATCTGTTTTTTCTCCTCCCTTTCCCCGTTATCAGAGATCGCAAGAACTATTCCTTACGAGTTGAAAATTAATTCGCGGACAATATCAACCACATGAAAGTAAACACTACATGACCACTTCCTTTAATGAATTAGGACTCTCCGACGAAATGCTTCAAGCTATTAAGATGAAGGGATTTGAAGAACCGACTGAAATTCAGAGCAAAATTATCCCGTTAATACTTCAATCTGAGAACGACTTAATAGGACAAGCACAAACCGGCACCGGAAAAACTGCGGCGTTTGCGTTACCCATCATCGATAAATTAGCAACCAAATCCAGCCATCTCCAGGTGTTAGTCCTCGTTCCTACGCGTGAACTTGCTATCCAGGTTGCGGAAGAATTTAATTCGCTGCGCGGGCATAAAAATATTCACGTCGCCCCAATTTATGGCGGACAATCTTACGATATTCAATTAAGAAGATTGAAAAAAGGAGTTGATGTTATTGTTGGAACTCCGGGAAGAGTTATGGATTTATTGAAGAGAAAGATTTTTTCTCTCGGTAAACTTTCTTTCGTGGTTTTAGATGAAGCCGATGAAATGCTCAATATGGGATTCGTTGATGACATCGAAGAAATTTTAAGCGGGGCTAACCCGGAGCGAAGAACCTTTTTATTTTCCGCAACGATGCCGGAGCGAATTTCAACGCTTGCCAAAAAATACATGAAAAACCGCGAAATTGTGAAAGCAAAAAATGCGGGACAAACTATTACATTAACCGATCAAATTTATTTTGAAGTTCGAGAATCAGACAAACTTGAAGCGCTCTGCCGCATTATTGACACAACAAATGAGTTTTACGGAATCGTTTTTTGCAGAACCAAAAATGATGTTGATTATATTACCTCAAAATTACACGACCGTGATTATGATACCGAAGGTTTACACGGAGATATTTCTCAAGCCCAGCGGGAAAAAATCTTAAATAAATTTAAAAAGAAAAAGACGAACGTTCTTGTTGCAACCGATGTTGCCGCACGCGGCTTGGATATTGACGATCTTACCCATGTCATCAATTTTGCTTTGCCGCAGGATCCGGAAGCTTACCTGCACCGTATCGGAAGAACAGGTAGAGCCGGAAAAGAAGGAACTGCAATTACTTTTGTTTCGCCTGAAGAGTATAGAAAATTAATGTTCATTAAAAATATTACAAAAACAGATATTCGGAAAGGGCGCATTCCACAAGTACAAGAAGTAATTAATTTCAAAAAAGAAAAAATTGCAATTGAAATTAAAAATCTTATTACTAAAGGGGTGGCTTCGAATTACGTTGCCCTTGCAAAAGATTTGCTTGAAGGTAATTCCGCGGAAGAAATTACTTCGGCATTGATTCAATATGCATTCCAAAATTCTCTTGAAGAAGGAAGTTATGCAAATGTGCAAGACTTCTTTGAATCGAAGAGACAATCCGGCAGTTATGACTCCAGAGACAAAGGTTCCAGAGGAAGACAGGACAGCCGAGGCGGAAGAGGAAGAGAAGACAAACCACGTGATGGCAGAAGAAGAGAGGACAGCCGTGGCGGTGAACGAAGAGGAAGAGAAGAAGGTGGTTTTAGAGGCGAAGGCAGAGAAAGAGGCGGCAAAGGGCAAGAAAGATTATTTATTGCCGTTGGGAAAAAAGACGGCTTAAGTCCGAAAAAATTAGTTGACATGCTTATGCAAAAAACTAATATCGAATCACGCAGAATTGATGCGGTACAAGTCATGGACACATATTCATTCTTTTCCGTTTCCCCACGTGATGCCGAAGTTGTTTTAGAAAAATTAAATTCAAAAAAGAAGGGCGACCGCACAGTTGTTGAACGTGCCAAACCTTCAAAATAAAAAATAATTAATTTTAAAAGGACCCGGAAGTTTCGTTTCGGGTTTTTTTATTTTAAAATTCTGTAAATTTGCAAGAAATAATTTAGAGAGCTTATGAGCGAACAACACAACGCGGAAATTTTATCCGAATCAACAAAGAAAAAGAATTTCATCTATGAAATTATCGATGAAGATTTAAAAACAAATAAATGGAACGGCAACGTTCAAACCCGCTTCCCACCGGAACCAAACGGTTATCTTCACATCGGACATGCAAAATCAATTTGTCTTAATTACGGAATTGCAAGAGATTTCAAAGGGAAATTCAATCTCCGTTTTGATGACACAAATCCCAGCAAAGAAGAACAGGAATACGTCGATTCAATTATTGAAGATGTTAAATGGCTCGGCGCTGAATTTGAAGACAGATTATTTTTTGCTTCAGATTATTTCGAGCAGATGTATCAATTTGCCGTTGAGTTGATCAAAAAAGGAAAAACTTACGTTTGCGATCTAAATGCCGATGAGATCCGTGCAACGCGCGGAACATTGACTGAACCGGGAACAGACTGTGCCGACCGAAATAGAAGTGTTGAAGAAAATCTTGATTTATTCAAACGCATGCGCAGCGGTGAATTTAAAAACGGAGAAAAAACTCTACGTGCAAAAATTGATATGACTTCTCCCAACATCAATATGCGCGATCCGATTATGTACCGCATCGTTCATGAAGATCACCAACGCCAAGGAAATAAGTGGTGCATCTATCCAACGTATGATTGGGCGCACGGATTGGAAGATTCGCTTGAAAAAATTACCCATTCAATTTGTACGCTTGAGTTTGAAAACCACCGCCCTCTCTACGATTGGTTTTTAAATGAACTCGGAGTTTATCATCCGCAGCAAATTGAGTTTGCGCGGCTGAATTTGAATTACACGGTTATGAGCAAGCGAAAACTTCTTCAACTTGTAAAAGAAAATTATGTTGACGGTTGGGATGATCCGCGGATGCCAACCATTTCCGGTTTGCGTAGAAGAGGATATTCCTCGGAAGCGTTGAGAGATTTTGCTGAAACTGTGGGCGTTGCAAAAAGAGACGCGCAGACGGATATTTCATTGCTTGAATTTTCAATTAGAAATGATTTGAATAAACGCGCTCAACGGGCAATGGCAGTACTGCGTCCGTTAAAAATTGTTTTAACAAATTATCCGGAAGATAAAGTTGAAGAACTTGAAGCCATCAATAATCCCGAAGATGCTTTAATGGGAAAAAGAAATATTCCTTTTTCGCGTGAACTCTTTATAGAGCAAACAGATTTTATGGGAAATCCGCCGAAAGGATTTCACCGTCTCGTTCCCGGTGGAGAAGTGCGACTGCGCTACGCTTACATAATAAAGTGCGATGAAGTTGTAAAAAATGAAGACGGCGAAGTTGTTGAATTGCGCTGTTCATTTGATCCTGAAACAAAAAGCGGAACCGGAACAAGCGCCAAAAAAGTTAAAGGAACAATTCATTGGGTTTCGGCAAAGCAAGCGGTTCCCGTTGAGGTTAGATTATATGATAGGCTTTTTACTATTGAAAATCCGACTTCGGATGAGAACTGGTTAAATTTTCTAAATCCTCATTCACTTGAAATTATTACTGATGCTCTTGTTGAACCTTCTTTACGGGATGCAAAAATCGGAGAGCATATTCAATTTGAAAGGAATGGATACTTTTGCGTTGATCCTAAATTTTCGACTCAAGAAAAATTAGTGTTTAACAGAACCGTTACTCTAAAAGATAGCTGGACTTCAAAAAAATAAAATTATAAAAGATGAAATAACATTACTGCCCTTTCACCTTTATTTGAAATTATTTTTTTCTTTCACTCTTTGGCTTGCCGATAAAAGGACCACCATTTATCGTTTCAAATGTAACTTGAACTTCATCTAAGGTTTCTACAATTCTCTTTAGAACAATTATAAATTGATCCTGTTGAGTAATCAGAAAATCAGAAAGCTTTTCCAATTTGAGAATAGCCTCATTTAAGTTTGTAAGCGTTTTGTGGATTGGTTCAATAATTTGCTTTCCATCCGGATCAATCATTTTGGCAGCGAGACCTTCAGGTTGGCTGTAAACAGTCAGCACATTATCCAAACGCATTAACGAATGATTAACCAAGCCTGTCATTACCCGTAAAGAATCGGATATGTTGGCGGCATTTACAACCAGTGATGCGAGCGGACGTTTTCCGAATTTGTCAGGTTTGGAAATGCTTTCGAAATCGACATTCAGGTTGTCGGTAATTTTTTTCATCCCTTCGGCAGCATCAGCCAGATTTACCAATGCTCGGAAGAATGCTCCTTTATCAACATTATTATCTTTATTAATATTTTCGGAAAATGCTGCAAGGTTATAAATTACTGTGTTCAGCGGATCTCCGGTTTTTTTCACCATATTTTTTGCGAGAAGAATTTCACCTTCGGGAATATCAATTGCAGGAATCATACTTCCTTCAGCCAATTCCGATAAGTTCTCCGGTCCTTGAAGAAATTCAATCGTGCTTGTTGAAGTAACCGGATTAACACTTTTGAATAATGCCGAATTTCTTGTAATCTTTTTTCTAAATTCTTCATAGACCTTCAAATCGGCAATGATAAAATTATCGTCCGTTAATTTAAAATCCGTTATAACTCCTATTTTAAATCCTTTGAAGTAAACAGGAGTTGAAGACGATAATCCTACTGCATCACCAAATTTGGCTTTGAACAGAAATTTCTTCTCAAAGACTTTGTTATGCAAAAGCAAATACCCGGTTGAAGTTGCAATAATAATAAGCGCAACTATTAAAAAGGTGCCGACAATTTTTTCCGAGTAGCGTAATTTAAATTTCATAAGTTACTCTGCTAATAATTTTGAAATTAGACCGGTGACAAATTCAGAGTTTGATTTTTTAAACTCTTTAAATGTATTTGACGAATACAATTTCCCTTGCTGCAAAAGAATTACTTTGTCAGCCAATTCGTACAATTGTTCATCAATACTTTCACAAAATATTTGAATAATTTGTTTTTCTTTCAACTTTAAAATCAATTGAAGAATAGTTTTTTTTATTTGCAAATTACAATTAATAAACGGGTCATCGTAAAAAATAATTTTCGGTTCGGTTAAATACGTTCTTATAAACAAAAGCGCTTTCCGGGCTGAGATTGTTAACTTTGCCGGGCGTTCGTTTAATATTTTTTCTGATAATCCAAACAATGCCATGAAACCGGAAATTTTTCCCTTTTTCTCTCCAAGAGATATTTCCGGAAAATGGAAATCATATGGAACCAACAAATTTTCGAGAACGCTTAAATTTGAGAGCAGCCCGCCGTACTGGAAAACAAATCCTATTTGTTTTCTGATCGCTCTTTCTTTTTTCTGAAATGTTGTGTACACATTTTTCCCGTCAAGCAAAATATTGCCTTGATCGGGTTCACGTAATCCCGCAAGAACTTTTAGAACATTGGAATTCTCTTCCTGCTGATCTGACAATATCCCGTAAAGATGTTCATCGAAAGAGAAAGAAAAATCACTTAATATTTGATTTTCTTTTTTATAAAAAACATTATTTGCTTCTAATTTTTGCATTATACTAAATACATTATTGCAGTAATAATAATATCAAACAAAATCACCCAGATAAGAGAAAGAACCACGGCTTTAATAGTTCTCTGCGGCACTTCCGTAGAGGCAAAGCTTACTTGGAGCCCTTGATAACTTGAAACAACTGCGATGACAAATCCAAATAAAAGTGATTTGATAAAACTTGAAGCAATATCGTTCACTGAAATTTCAGAAAATAATTTGTTGAGAAAATCGAGAAGCGGGATCGGAGCAAAAAGATACGCCATAAACCAACCGCCGGCTAATGCAGCAACATTGAAATAAATATTTAGAGCTATCATTGAAAGTACAACGCCAAGCACTCTAGGAACAACCAAATATAAAACCGGCGATATACCGAAAGAAACAAGCGATTCTACTTCTTGATTCACTACCATATTTCCAAGCTCAGCAGCAATGGCAGTGCCTGATCGTGCGATGATAATAAAAGCTGTTAGCAAGCCACCGAGTTCACGGAGAATTATTATTACAAGAATGGTGTAAAGAAGTTTGCTTTGCCCGAAATCAGGAAGAATTGCGCTTCCTTCAAGAATGATTATTCCGCCTACAGCAATGGCAACAAAAGTGATCAAACCCAAAGCTTCGAAACCTGTAAACAGAATTTGACGGATAAGAATAAGGCGTGTAATTTTTCTCTGAAGGAAAAAATTTTTTATTTCATAAATAATTTCGAATACAAAAGAGAAAACAGAAATGGATTTTCCATAACTTAATAACGCTTGTTTTCCCAAGGCAAAAGAAATTTTTTGCACCATATTCCTCTTTGTTTTTCAAAAAGCGAAATTAAAAACTGTAAACTTTAACTGCACAACAACACCGGCATTCAAACGGTTGCTTTCCTTCTTTGTGGAATCGCGAATAATAAATTCGTTTTAAATGTAAAGAAATTATTGCTGTTCTAAATCCGATTTGCCGGATTAATTTTTAATTTTTTCCAATGCTTTTTTAGCAGCATCGAGTAAAAACTTTTCACTTACCGGCGAACCGGTTGCATGTTTCATCCATACATCGGGTGAAACGCTGCCGAACGTTGCCATTCTCTCAAATTCTTTTCCAAGATTTCCCGTTTGTTTAATATGTTCATCAATTTGAAAAGAGATAATATGACCAAGCGGATAATCCGGCAAATAAAGGAATGAATCGATCATGTGCGAATAAATACCGAGCAATACCACATCTTTTATTTTGAAAACCGGAGTGTAAAATTTATTCCAAATATTTTTTGAGATAGTGAGAACAGCTTCCTTCAATTGCTCTGCATTCGCATCCGGATGCTCGTACATCCAATGCCATGCTTCAATATCAACTAGAGAAACGCCCGCAATTTCATATACCGCCCAAAAATCTTGAAGAGCATGTAAAGCTTCCGCATTTTCGTCTTCCGATTGTAAACCTAATAACGCTAAATCCCTGCTTTGAAAAAGAAATGCAAACGCTTCAGTGAAAGCAGTGTTCGGAACACCTTGCAGCATAAAATGATCGATCGAATTAAGAGAAAAAGTTTGTTCAACATTATGCCCCATTTCATGAATCGCAATGTTATAGCCTTTATAATTCATCCCCGATTTATCAACGCGTGTACGGAGATGAGCCTTTTCTGAACGCATTCCCGCGCCCCACGCATGACCGGAACCACGTGCGGGATCAACTTCAATATTGCTTGCTAAAAATTTTGCCTTCTCTTTTGTAAATCCCAGTTTAATTAAAAGATTGGGAATATCTTTTTGATATGCTTGCGGAGTCGGGTATTTTTTTTCAACAATTTTATCCAAGTCGGCTTCAGAATATTTACTCTTTGGTTTGAATCCGTTGTACCAAATGTCAAACGGTTCAAGTGGTCTGCCTAATCTTTTTTCAATGAGTAGAGCAGTTTCTTTCACAAGCGGAGAAGTTAAAACCGATTCCAGAATTTCCTTTACACGAACTTCCGGTATTTCCCGGTTTTCGTTAAATTTTCTTTCGATCATCGTTTTAGCTGTTGGCGAATAAGGATCAGCCTGCTTTGAAGCCTTGAAATCATCCAGCAGCATTTGATAGCGAGTGTTCGGTTCGGCTTTTTCCGAAAAACTTTTGCCGGCTTTTTGATTTTCTGTATAATCTTTTATCGAAGAAATTTTTACTTCATTAGTAAACGGATTCCAATCGACCGCAGGATTATCTATAACAATTTCGGGAATTGTCTGCGTAACAATTCTTTCCATTACTTTTTGAATGATTCTTTGTTTCTCCAATCCAACTTTTTCTAAAGGATAATTTGCTTTCAATTCATCGCGTAAATTCCAATGAGAAAGCAAACGCATTTTTTCAGGAAAAAGCCGTTCTCCTTTTTCATTCAACACGTGGTGCATCCAAACATTATAACCGGCAATATAAGCGGCTGATTTTGCGGAAGCTTCACCGATTGCCAAATTAACTTCTGCAGGAATTCTTTTTGCAAAGCGATGAGCCAACCGCGTTTCCGCCCAATCTTTACGCATCCAGGATTCACCTTTCGATAAACGATCTTCCAAAGTTGTTAATGGAAAATTGAGAAGTACAACGAAAGCGATTTTGTTTTGAAAGAAATCATCGTTGATGTGTGCGGAAGGATCGTAGCCGGCAAATATTTCATCAACTGGAAGAATAGGACCTAATTCCAAATCAGCCTGACGGCGATAATCTAAATTCAATTTATTAAAATGCCCATCTGTTTGTTCTAAAAGATATTCAAATCTTTCAAAGAGTTGATTGTGCGTGTCGGGATCACCGGCATAATTTGCTGTTACAAAATCTTCAAAATCTTTTTGGCTGCCGTCGCTTTCGCGCCAGAATTCTGCAACTTGAGTAACTCCCTTTTCAATTTTTAACTTTTGTGTTTCACCATATTTTTGAATGAGTTGTTGTGTCAACTTTTGAGTTAATCCTTCAATCCAATTTGGTTTTGCCGTTTGCGCTTTCATAAAAGTTATTCCAAACAAAATAAAAAAAAGAATTGTTACTGAAAGAAAATTTTTCATATTTATCCTTATTATTTTTCTTCAAGAAATTTTTGAATTTCGGTTCTGCATAAATCCATTTCACAACTAACCGCCAAATGTCCACAGTCGTTTTTAAGTACAAGTGTTTTTGCCTTTGCAGATGCTGCAATCTCAAGCGCCGGTTTCGGGTTTAGCAGCAAATCCGTTTCCGAAACGATAATGAACAGCTTCGCTTTAATATGTTTTGCGGTTTCTGTAAATGATGAATTAAAATTCCGTGTAATATCGTGTGCAAACATCGCATCAATTTGAGTGAGATAACATGCGGTAGTGAAGATTGGAGAAGTTCTTCCAAATTTTTTTTCTATTTCAGAAAACTTATCAACCGGATAATTTCTGTTGATGTTTGCCGGAGTTCTTGCCAAAAGTTGAATGACAATATTTAACTTCTTCATAATTTCATTCTCATCTTCACCATACTTCTTACCTGATGTGATTATTTCTTTCATCAAAGAAAAAATGATTTTTTCGTTGGAAGTGATTTTGGGAGAAGCTGAATAAGGAATTGCTTTATCAATAAAATCGGGATATGCAACTACAAACTCAAATGCCTGCATACTTCCCATCGAGCCGCCGATCACCGCAAACAAATGATTGATGTTGAGAATATTCTTTACTAATTTATATTCCGATTCAACCATATCGCGTATCGTAATTTGCGGAAAAGGAATTTCATCACTATAATTTGTGGAAGAAGTTGAAACGCCGTTTCCGAGCGCATCAACAACAATGATAAAGTAATGTGTTGTGTCTATCAATTTATCCGCACCTAACAAACCGATAACATCTTTACTTACACCGGCAAACCAGGTAGGATAAAGAATTGCGTTTGATTTTTCGTTGTTAAGAGCGCCAAATGTGCGATATCCTATTTTACAATCATGAAGAATTTTCCCGCTTTGCAATTTCAGATCGCCGACTGAACCGAACTGTTGAATGTTTTCCGCAAAACTTTGCCGCAGAAAAAAGAAAATGAAAAGCAGAAATATTTTTCGTTTCAACTTATCAACCTTTCACAGCCTCCCGGCCGATACTGTAATAAGTGTAATGCAATTCTTTCATTTTTGATGGTTCAAAAATATTTCTTCCATCGAAAATTACTTTATTCTTCAACTTAGATGAAACCACAGCGAAGTCGGGATTTCTAAATTCGTTCCATTCGGTAAAAATGAAAAGTGCATCTGCATTGTTAAGTGCTTCATATTCACTTTCAGCATAGGTAATTCGATCTTGCAAATAAAACTTCGCGGTTTCAGATGCAACCGGATCGTGTGCCGAAACAGTTGCGCCGTGTTTTAACAATTCATTTATAATTACCACGGAAGGAGCTTCGCGCATATCATCCGTATTTGGTTTAAATGCCAAACCCCAAACGGCAAAGTGTTTCCCTTTAATATTATTATTGAAATGTGCGAGAACTTTGTCAACCAATACAAGTTTCTGAGCTTTATTTACCTGGTCAACCGCAGTTAATATTTTTAAAGGAGATTCGTTTTCTTCCGAAGTTTTTATCAATGCATTTACATCTTTCGGAAAACAAGAACCGCCATAGCCTATTCCCGGGAATAAAAATCTTTTCCCGATTCGGTTATCAGTCCCCATCCCGCGGCGAATCATATCAACGTTAGCGCCGACTTTCTCACAAAAGTTTGCAAGTTCATTCATAAATGTAATGCGCATTGCTAAATAGGAATTTGCAGCATACTTGGTAACTTCTGCGCTTGCGGTATCCATCGCTAAAATCGGATTACCCTGACGAACAAACGGTTCATACAATTCTTTCATTCTTTGCATCGAATGTTCGTTGCTCGTCCCGATAACAATTCTATCCGGTTTTAAAAAATCGTCAACGGCAAAACCTTCACGTAAAAATTCCGGGTTGGAGACAACATCAAAATTTTTAACTCCGGCTTTGGCAATTTGGTCAGTAACTCTTTTCGCGGTTCCAACGGGAACGGTACTTTTATTCACGATTATTTTAAAATCTTTATCGTCATTTTCTTTTAAAATTTCCCCAATGTTTTCCGCAACTCCCAAAACATATTGCAAATCGGCAGCACCGTTACCATCTTGCGGAGTAGGCAAACAAAGAAAAATAATTTCAGAATTTAATACCGCTTCTTTCAGATCATCGGTAAAATCTAATCTCTTCTTAGCAATATTTCGATAGAATATAGTTTCAAGACCGGGTTCATAGATTGTTACCTCGGCATTTTTTAATTTTTCAAGTTTCTCCTGATGGTTATCAACACAAATAACATTGTTTCCCATCTCTGCAAAACAAGTACCGGAAACAAGTCCTACATAACCGGTTCCCACAACAGCAAGATTCATTCATCGCTCCAAATTTTTTGTAATGATTATAACTGAACTAACTAAAATTAACTAATTTTTATTGGATAAGAAAAAGAGTAGACAGTTAGTAAAAATATTCTTTACAAAATGGCAAAAATATTTATAGAGTAAAAAAACTTGACGAGATGGATGAATGGATGAATGATTGAGTTGCCCAAGCTTCAAATTGTTTAATGTTTAATTGATTTCCATTCAAGCATAGATACATTCAATCATTCATTAATCCTAACTATCTACTGCCGGCTTTGTAACGTTATTGGATCCTAAAATCATTTTTAAATTCGTGAATGTTTTTTCGTGCAAATTCAGTAATTTTAGTAAAAGAAAATCCTAATCTTAGCTAACAAAGGAAATAATCATGAGCATTCTTGTTGATAAAAAAACGCGCTTGGTAGTTCAAGGAATTACCGGCGGCGAAGGTTCTTTTCACGCAAAACAAATGATCGAATACAAAACAAAAGTTGTTGCAGGCGTTACTCCCGGCAAAGGCGGAACTAAATTTGACGATACTGACATTCCGATTTTTAATACCGTTGCCGAAGCCGTAAAAATTGCAAAGGCAAATACTTCGGTTATTTTTGTTCCCCCGGCATTCGCCGCAGACGCTATTTTAGAGGCTGCAAACAGTGGAATAAAAGTTATCATCTGTATAACGGAAGGAATTCCGATAAAAGATATGACACTTGCTTACAACGCAATTAAAAATAAAGATGTTGTTTTAATTGGTCCAAACTGCCCAGGAGTAATTTCTCCCGGACAAGCTAAAGTTGGAATTATGCCCGGCTTTATTCATAAGCAAGGAAAGATCGGCGTTATCTCACGTAGTGGAACTCTAACTTACGAAGCCGTAAAACAATTAACCGATTTAGGCATCGGGCAATCGACTTGCGTTGGCATTGGCGGCGACCCAATTATCGGTTCACAATTTAAAAATATTATTAAAATGTTTAACAATGATCCGGGAACAGAAGGAATTGTTATGATCGGTGAAATCGGCGGAAGCGCTGAAGAAGATGCTGCAGCTTTCATCAAAAAGAATGTGAAGAAACCTGTTGTTGGATTTATTGCAGGAAGAACCGCTCCTCCTGGAAGAAGAATGGGACACGCAGGCGCAATCATTTCAGGCGGAAAAGGAACTGCCGCTGAAAAAATGTTAGCGATGAAAAAGGCTGGAATTAAAGTTGTCGAAAGTCCAGCCGAAATTGGAATCACCATGAAAAAAGCATTAGCTGATGTTTACGGTGATAAAAAAGCGGTGAAAAAAACAATTGTAAAAGCTGTCGTAAAGAAAAAAGTTATTGCAAAGAAAACAACAAAAAAATAGTTTCAGTCTTATTTAATGATAAAGCGTCATCCGGTTCAAAACGAGTGACGCAATTTTTATGTACAATAAACGGAGAATAAATGACAACCAGAACGTTTGCAATGATTAAACCTGATGCGGTGAAAAAAAATCTCGTTGGACAAATAATAACTAAATTCACGGAAGCCGGTTTCAAAATTAAAGCGATGAAAATGACACGACTTACAAAAGAATCAGCTCAAGGATTTTACGAAGTTCATAAAGAAAGACCATTTTACAACGATCTTGTTGAATTTATGATTTCCGGTCCGGTAGTAGCTTTAACTTTAGAAAAAGAAAATGCCGTAGCCGATTACAGAAAACTTATCGGCGCCACCGACCCTGCTGAAGCTGAAGAAGGTACTGTGCGCAAATTATACGCAGACAGCAAAAGTGAGAATGCTGTGCACGGTTCTGACTCCGATGAAAATGCTACAATTGAAATTGCTCACTTTTTCTCAAGACACGAATTACTAAATAACTACACAGATTAAAATTGCTATACTGGCAAAAAATCTCTTCACAAACAAAATTCCAGAATGACCATTGGAGTTATAAGATTGACGAATTTCAATTAGAAAACGGAGAACGCGGAGTTTATCACTACGTTCACACTTTTGGTTCTTCAATGGTTATTCCAGTTACTTCCGACGGAAAAATTTTACTGGTGAAACAGTACCGATACTTAAACGAGCGCGAAAGTATTGAGTTTCCATGCGGCGGAATGAATGAGGGAATTTCATATAAAGAAAATGCTATAAAAGAACTCCGCGAAGAAACTGGATTTTCTGCCGGAACAATTTTAGAGATTGGAGAGTTTGCGCCGTTCACCGGCGCGGCAGATGAAATTTCAAAAGTTTTTCTTGCAAAAGATTTATTCTCGTCTCCCCTTCCAAAAGATGCTACAGAAGAATTTATATTGATGGAAAAAACTCCAAAAGAAATTGAAGAACTGATCTCTAAAAATATAATTTGGGATGGACTAACGTTAGCGGCTTGGTCGCTGGCAAGGAGACATTTTCAAAATGAACTATAAATTATTTCTCATCGCTTTTCTTTTTCTTCAGACAATTTTCTGTCAATCGAACAAAGTAAAGATCGCAACAGGAGCTGATTTGCTTCTTTCAGAAAATATTGATCTTGTTGAAGGACAAAATCTCGGAATTATTACCAACCATACGGCTCTGTTGTCCAACGGAACCCATCTTGTTGATGCACTATATAATTCGGAATTTAGAATAAAAATTGTAGCATTGTTTGGACCAGAACATGGCATTCGCGGGCAGGCAAAAGCCGGAGAAGTAATTGAAAATGGAATTGATGAAAAGACGCAAGC
>JALNWB010000106.1 GCA_023231105.1 Ignavibacteriaceae bacterium
TTTCCATCTCCCATAGCAATTCCGTTTTTGGAATCAAACATTTTGATATAATTCATAAAATTCGTTTTTGAAGTGTCGTCAAATTGAATTGCCCAATTTTTTCCGCCATCGAAAGTAGCGAAGATTTTCCCATCTCCGGAACCGAACCAGATATTTAAACTATCTACTACTGAGATATCTACACCTGTTGACGAAGAATTTAGCGGAGTAATTACTCCCCATGACTTACCACCATCCAGCGTTCTGAATATATTCGTACCATACGAAACAGAAATAACGGCACAGTTGCTGTCAACCGCATCAATAGCCCAGCCAAGTCCCCATTGTGATGAGTTTAAATTGCTATTTGCGGGAGCCCATTGCGGGAGAGAATTTGTGGAAAGTGTTAAAAAGAAAAAAAATAGCAACCAAGAAACTAATTTTTTCATTCGAACCTCCTAAATTAATCATTGAAGTTTTATTCCAACTCAAATTAGAAAACAGAATAAGTTCAGCACTTACATGGTAAAAATTAAAAAATATCGAGTGAATGTCAAAGGAAATTTCAATTTTATTTCAAAAAGATCATCCCTTTTGTCTGTGTTGAATTGCCTGCTTGAAGTTTGTAGTAATAAATTCCGCTTGCAACTGAATTTGCCGCCGCATCAAAATTAACTTTGTGCAGACCGGCAGAGAGTTCCTGGTCAACAAGCGTAGTAACAAGTTCTCCAATCGAATTATAAACTTGCAAAAGTACAGCGCTTTGTTTTTCAATTTTGAATTGAATGGTAGTTGAAGGATTGAACGGATTTGGATAATTCTGATATAGTTGAAACTCGTTTGGTAAATAAGCATCAGCTACATATACCGGATTTCCCGTATAAATTATTCTGAACGCATCGGCAACAACTTGTCCGCTTGCAACATCATCAACGGAAATTTTAACCGCTCCGGAATTGAAAAGGTTTACAGTTGAAAGATAATTCCACTCACCGCCATCAACTTTTTGACTTTTAATTACACTGGTTTCTTTTCCGCCACCTTCAACTGAAAATTTAGTATCGTAGGCATTATTTGCATTGGACTGCCACCATGCATAAACGTCATACTTCCCCGGCTGTAAAACATCGGTTTGAAAAACTGCCGGACCCGATTGGCTTGCAGCATTCGTCGTAAAATAATTATCACCAAAAAATTCTGTTCCTGCTGTTGATGCATTCCAAAAACTTGCGATGTTTTTGTTATCAAGAATAATCCATTTCGGATGCGAGAGTTGCAAAAATTCAGAAATCGAGTACATAAATCTTTCGCCAAGGTAACTAAGGTTTTCATTTGTAACTTCTTTGCCGGTGGAATAATAATCGTACGGTGTTTCGTAAGTGAGGGCGACAACTTTGTTTCCCCAATTATTCCAAAGCCAGCCTTCGGGAAAGTAAGATTGAATGTTGGAATAGCTGTAATCTTCTTGTGTAAAATAAGGATTACCCGAAGTATTCAAATTAGAAAATTGATTTTCCAGCCGGTAAAAATAATCAGAGGTTGATGATGCGGTGTGAATCCAAAATGTGCAATAAGGAACTGCCTGCGAATGAAGATTTTGAAAAATCGAAAGAACTTTATGGCTGTTAATTTCCGTCATTCTTTTTTTAAGAATTTTTACTTCGGCAGTTGTTTGAGCATCACCTTTATTCCAATTTGATTCGATATCAACTCCGTCATAATTTGTTCGTGATCTTCCGTAATAAACGCCATCGGGATTTGTAAACGGAATGCAATGAAAAACAATGTGTTCACGATAAAATTGAATTACATCGTTATCTGCCAAAATACTTTCAATAAAACCATCGAGATGCCATGAACTTGGAGTTTCGCTTGGATGTGTTCTTGCATGAATCCAAACATGGTATTTAAGTGAATCGGGAAAAGAGGAATCGGTTATTGTTAAATCATGTATGGGTAAATTCCGTAAAGTAAATCCAAGTGTATCGACCTTAACATAAGGAGAGGCGCTCCATTGTTTAATTCGCTCGCGTAAAAAACTTAACGTATAGGGATTGTAGTAAGCAACGTAAACCGTATCCTTTTCATATGTTTTTTGGAATGTGCTTGTTGCGGGACTTTCGGAAGCAGAGAAACGCGCGAACGTTTTATTATCATACGAATAAACAGCCCGCTTAACATCTGAATTTGATACTTTAACTTTAATAAATTTATTTTGAACGCCGGAAATTCTGAAATAAAACCACCTGCCTCCGATATCTTCATACGCGGTTACAACATAATTAACAGAGTCGGCAGTTGTAACCGATTTCATATTCCCGCTTTCAAAATTTGCATCAAAACGGATTTGCGAGAAAAGTGAACAACTTAGAATGATGAACAACGCGAATGTTTTTGTAATGTGGATAACCGGAGGAAGTAATTCTTTTATCATTTCAATTTTTATTTTTCTTTTAATTAATCATCAATAGAAAAATAGGAATTAAACTTGAAATGATTTCAGATTTTTTAAAGAAGAAAAAAATGGGACGCAGATTCATTTAGATTTCTTATGATCAGCACGGATCATAAATGATCATAAAAAATCTGCGTCTTATTGCGTTAGTATTTCAACCCAAAGCCGTACGAAAACAAAGGATCGTAATTTTTATCGCCGACATTAATCGGAATTTGTTCCATCGTTTTGGGCCAGCTATGACCAAGTTTTCCGGTAAAATTAAAATCGCCAAATAAGACATCGGTAATTCCTGTGCCTTCACTACCCGGAAGCCATGCGGCAACAAATGCTTTTGCATCTTTGAGAAGCGGTTCAACAATCATCGGTCTGCCTGAGAAAAGAACAACCACATAAGGTTTGCCGGATTTCTTTACATTCTCAATTACCGCAACATCCTCTTTTGATAAACTCAAATCTTCACGGTCACCCATCATTTCTGCATAAGGAGTTTCGCCAACCACAACCAACACAACGTCAGCACCTTTAACCTCGGAACCGTCTTTGGAATAAGTAACAACCGTGTTTTTTGAAACCGCATTTTTCACCGCTTGCAAAACCGTAGTTCCGCCAGATATTGTGTTACCTGATTTTCCCTGCCAATCAATTGTCCAGCCGCCGCATTGATTTCCGATATCGTCAGCGCTGGTTCCGGCAAGAACTATGTGTTTAACCTTTTTGGAAATCGGTAAAGTTTTGTTTTCGTTTTTGAGAAGAACTAAAGATTGACGAACGCATTCGCGCGCAACTTGTCTATGTTCTTTTGATCCGAAGGTTGGCATTAAATTTCTATTTGTAAAAGGATTTGCGAAAATATTCATTTCAAATTTTACACGGAGAATTCTTCTAACGGCATCGTCAATTCTACTTAACGGCACTTCGTTTTCGTTAACTAATTCTTTTAACAACGTAATGAATTCAACATAATTGTTTTTTGTGCCGGGAGGATTCGGAATCATGATCATATCGAGTCCGGCGTTAATTGATTTTTCAATATCGCTTTTATAATCGCTTTCAAGTTGATCGATAGCAGCCCAATCGGAAACTAAAATTCCTTTAAAATTTAATTCGCCTTTTAGAACATCCGTAAGCAAGTGTTTATTGCCGTGCATTTTTGTTCCGTTCCAGGAGTTGTAGGAAACCATAATTGTTTTTGCTCCGGCTTTAATAGCAGCGATATATCCAGGTAGATGAAGTTTCCTTAAAGTTGGTTCGTCAACTTCTGTATTCCCCTGATCTTTTCCGTTATTTGTTCCGCCATCGCCTAAAAAATGTTTTGCGCAAGCAAGAATTGAAGTCTTGTCGGAAAGTTTTTTCCCTTGGAAACCTTTTACCTGAGCGGCTCCTAACGATTTTGCCAATTCAGGATCTTCACCAAAACTTTCATACGTTCTTCCCCATCGTTCGTTTCTTGCAACTGCAATACAAGGAGAGAAAGCCCAATCCATACCGGTTGCAGCAACTTCTTCGGCGGTAACGCGGGCGGCTTTTTCAACAAGTTTCGCATTGCGCGTTGCGCCAAGTCCGATATTTTGTGGGAAAATTACTGCACCGGTTACGTTGTTGTGTCCATGCACAGCATCAACTCCGTAGATCATTGGAATTTTTAATCTTGATTTGACGGCATGGGATTGAAGCATATCATAAAAATCTGCCCAGCCTTTTGCGGAAATATCTGCAATTTCAGAATTTCCACCGCAAAGAATTGAACCAAGCGAATACTTTTCGATATCTTCATAATGCCCTTTTAACGCATCAATATCAGCTTGAGTCATCTGTCCGATTTTTTCTTCGAGCGTCATTTGCGCTAAAAGCAGATCAACTTTTTTGTCAAGTGAAGATTTTTTCGCGGATTCTTTGTGAGAAGAATCAATGCTAAAGGCAGAAAAAAGAATGACTGCAAAAAACAGCATCGTTGAAAGAAAAGTCAAATTTTTCATTATTACTCCATCACTAAAATTTACACAACTATTATAAAATAAATTCTCCCCCAAAACTCAAAGTTAAAAAAACTGAAGTTTGAACTTCAACAAAGAGAGCCTACATCACATCCCAATTTTCAACCGGGACATTTTCTTTTAATTGAACTTTATCTTTTTCAAGTTCATTCCAAATTAATGCAGCGGCGCCAAGCACGGCGGTATTTCCGCTGTGCAACGCAGAAGGAAGAAGTTTCACTTTGTTTTTGAAAATATTCAGCATGTTGTCTTCCATCGCTTTTTGCGTCGGCTTAAAAAGAATATCGCCCGCAGAAGCAAGTCCGCCGAAAAGAATAATTGCTTCAGGACTTGTATAAGCTACGCTATTCGCAAGAGCTTTGCCTAATATTTCACCGGTAAAAGCAAATGCGGCAAGAGCAATTTTATCTCCGCTTACTGCGGCTTCATAGATCATTTTAGAAGTTACTTCTTCAAAAGGAAAGCTTCGCAATTGACTCACATCGTTTGAGTTGCATAAAAGTTCAAAGACAGTTCTTCTTATACCGGTAGCCGAAGCGTACGTTTCAAGACATCCGTTTCTTCCGCATCCGCATTGTCTTCCACCCTCAACAACAACAACATGACCGATCTCGCCGGCAAAACCATCGTGCCCGTAAATCAAATCTCCGTTGGCAACAATTCCGCTGCCAAGTCCGGTACCAAGCGTAATAACAATAAAGTTTTTCATTCCTTTAGCTGCGCCGAATTTCATTTCACCAAGTGCGGCGGCGTTAGCATCGTTGGTAATGGCAGAAGGAATATCATAATATTTTTTTACAATTTCCAGAACATTAACAATTTGCCAATTTAAATTTGGAGGAAGTTCCACCATACCAGTATAATAATTGGCGTTCGGCGCGCCAATTCCGATTCCTACCAAATAATAATTTTTTGCTATGGTTTGATAAACGGCATCAACTTGGGGGAACAGGCGTTCAAACAATTTTTCAGCGGGTTCGAATGCGTTTGTCGGGATAGAAGATTCGGCAACACACTTGCCTTCTTTATCCACAAAACCAAAAACCGTATTCGTTCCACCAATATCAATACCAAGCGTAACACTGAGCTTAGACATAATTAATTTATTTCCATTTTAACATTTCTAAATTTCTTTCTAATCTTAATCTTTTTCTTAATCGTAATTTCGTTTCAAGAAGTCAAAATACAGAAGTCAGCAGTATTTTATATTCTGACTAATGACTTCTATTTTTCTACTTTGCGTAAGAAGGAACGTGTCCTTTAAATCCATAATAAGCAATGAACAGATAACAGACAACCGGGAGAATAAATGCATGGTGGATCCCGATGCTGTCTGCAATGGCTCCTTGAATAACGGGGATGATAGCTCCGCCAACAATCGCCATGCACAAAATTCCGCTTCCCTGTCCCGTGTGTTTTCCCAATCCGTCAATAGCAAGCGTAAAGATAGTTGGGAACATAATTGAGTTGAATAATCCGATAACTAAAATAGACCACATTGCTATTGAGCCGGTAGTTAACATTGTAAGAATAACCAAACTTGCCGCTACAAAAGCGTTAACGCCAAGAACGGTTCCCGGTTTAACAATCCGTTGAACATAAGAGCCAAGGAATCTGCCAATCATTGCTCCGCCCCAATAAAACGAAACAAATTTTCCGGCGTCGGCTTCTTTTAATCCTGCAACGAAAGGCTGCCCTAAATAGTTTACAAGAAAACTTCCTATAGATACTTCAGCGCCGACGTAAACAAAAATTCCTATAGCACCAAAGACCAAATGTTTATAACCCCAAGCGCTTTTATGTTTCTCATCATAACTTACTCCGGTTCCATCTGATGAAGAAACGCTTGCAGCTTCAATTTTAGGAAGTTTAATAAAAGCGAAGATTGCGGCAATAATAAAAAGAACTGCAGCTAATCCGATATAAGGATTTTGTACGGCGGCAGCTTCGGCGGCTTTGTACGTTTCAACATCCGCAGGAAGCATCCCTTTCATTTCATCGGCAGTTTTAACCACAACTGAAAGAATTAATAACGAACCGAAATAAGGGGCGATAGTTGTACCAAGCGAATTAAACGCTTGTGTTAAGTTCAATCGTGAAGAAGCGGTTTCTGGCTTTCCGAGAATTGCTACATAAGGATTTGCAGCTACCTGGAGAATGGTGATTCCCGCAGCCAATACAAAAAGTGCGGCTAAGAATAATGGATATGAGCGAACTCCTGCTGCCGGATAAAACATGAGCGTTCCAATGCCGGCTGTTGTTAAACCGATAACAATGCCCCGTTGATAGCCGATTTTCTCAATGAACTTTCCTGAAGGAACTGAAACTACAAAATAGGCAAAGAAGAAACAGAATTGGATCAACATTACCTGCGTATAGTTGAGATCAAAAACTGACTTTAAATGAGGAATAAGAATATCGTTTAAGCAGGTTAGAAATCCCCACATAAAAAAGAGTGAAGTTAACGTAGTTAATGCGAAAGAGTAATTCTGTCCGTTACCGGAAGCCTTTACATTGGTATTTACCGGAGCTGATACTGCCATAATGTTTTCCTCAATGAGTGATATAATTATAAAATACTACGCTAAAACATAATCAGAAGATTATTCATACTTAAAAGTAAAAGGTAATTGGAACAAACAATATGCCTAAAGAAATGTTCTGTTTTTGCGCTGATTTGGGCGTGACTTAAAGGTAATGGAGTCCATTTGGTTATTAAATTAATAAACTTTACTTATTAAAATAATAAGCAAAATTAAAGGTTAAAGATATTGGTAATAAAAACTTACATCGCCCCTTACTCATTCTGTCTTTCCTGTTTTAACAAGATTATTTACCAGCTTCTCTTCTTTCTGAACAAGAAAAAAACTACAACAGCCAAGACTAATCCGGCTAAAAAGAAAATCCAATATGGCGTTTCTTTCAATTTATATGGTCTGAAGGAAACCGAGATCGTTTTCCCTTTTCCAATTTCTGCAAGGGAATATTTCCAGATAAGTTTTTTCTTATCTACCTGTGTTGCGTTGTGCGTAATAATCTCGCCGGGAAAAGTGTAAATATAAGTAACCTGATAGATTGAATCATTTAAACCAAAACCTGTGGCAATAGGAGGAATAAATTGAGAAAATATCTTCTGCCCTGCCGCTCCATCCTGCAATGAGAAATGTGATTCGGCAAAAGGTTTTACTTTATTAAGGGAATCAATATGCGTAAAGCTAAATTCAATTGTTGCGTGCGAAGTGCTGTCAATGGTATCGTTGGAGACTGTAATGTTTTCAATTTTAATATTTGGTGAAGTAAAATCGGAACGCAGTGAATCCGCATTAAAAATTCCAAGCGGATCATAAAAAGTTGTATCGCCGGAAGTATCGGCTTTGATCCAATAATGGATTTTCATATCCCCAGAGCCATCGGGATTGAAGCTTACTTCCTGTTCATAATTTATACAACCCGCAAACCAAAGCGAGAGAATGGCGAACAATAAAAATTTACTGAAACTAAAACGGGAACGGGAACCTATCTGTTGTATCATTAAAGAATCCTAAAAGATTTTCGTACATCAAAATTAGATAAATTTTTGGTTTTTCGTTAGATTTAAATATAGTTTTTTTCAACAAAGGTTTTAATAAGATGCCGACTTACGATTATAAATGCTTAGAATGCAATCATAACTTTGAGACGTTCCAATCTATGAAAGATGAACATTTAACGGAATGCCCTGAATGCGGCGGGAAAGTTAAACGCCTGATCGGCGCAGGTTCCGGTCCAATTTTCAAAGGAACAGGTTTTTATCAGACCGACTATAAGAACTCTCCTCCGGCAAAAAAAGCAACTCCGGCTCCTGCAAAAGTGGAAAAAACAACTACTACAAAAACCGAAAAGTAAAAACCCGGCAAGCTCCGGTTTAAAAAATTCCTAATTCGTAATTCCTAATTCTTCGAAAGTTATTGGTTTTGCAATTATCTTTTTTGCTGAGTCGAGAAGAAACATTGTCGGCGTTGCGTAGATGAAATATTCCTTAGCAGCATCACCATCCCATCCTTTAAGGTCAGAGACATGAATAAAATTCAGCTTATTTTTTTCAATAAACTTCTTCCATTCTTCGCGGTTTGTATCGAGAGAAACTGCAACTACTTCGAAATTCTTTTTCATTTTTAGAAGTTCATTTATCTGCGGCATAATTATTTTGCAGTGAGGACACCAACTTGCATAAAAAACAAGCAACACTTTTTCTTTTTTGCTCTTGTAGAGTTCAAATGATTTGCCGGAAATGTCCACCATAGAAATATTTGGAGCAACCGCTCCGATGAAAAGTTTTTTATTCTGATCAATTCTCCGTTGAATTGTATTACCTAATTTCTCTTCCAAACACAAATCATCTTTGATTACATAGTTATCTACAATGTAATCCAATACTTTATCGAAGCCGAATTTCTTAAAACCGTCGAGCAAATATTCAACGACATGTTGATAGACTATGGCGTTTACTTTTGCATGGCTAATTACCGAATCAATTCCTTTCATAAATTCTTTTTCAAGAAGTTCTTTAGGCAGTTGCGGATTACGGTAATAGGTTAAGTACTCAATCGTTTTGTTTGTGAAAACATCAGAGAAAATCAGTTCGGCATCATAATAATCAACATTATCGAGCGCGTGCACTTTAAAAAACATCAACTGCTGTTCGGGAGATAAATTGAAATTAACCGGAGGCAAACTTGCAGAGCGGATGTACCTTGCAATAAATGAGCGCGGTTCTTTCTGAGATGTGTTCGTTACAAACTCCAGATAGTTATCTTGCAATTGGTTAATCTTTGTCTGAGTGGTTTGATAAAAACTATCCTCTTTCGGATAGCGGAGAAGAAGCAATTGCAATAAATCAGTTTTGATTTTGTATGCTTTATTAAGTTTAACGAACGTATAATATAATCGGTTACTTTCGGATGAAACAATTTCCATACTGTCTAAAATTGCGGAAGCATTTGTTTTTAATTGCACATCATTTCCATCGTAAAGGAAATCTATATTGCGGTTGTTTGGAAAAGCGAGACGATAAAATCCGTGATGAAATTTTTTATCCTTAAAAGAAAACCGGAAAAAATCTTTCTCTATTGCGGTGATTGAATCCACTGTTGTAACTTTCTCTCCTTGCAGTGACTGAAGTTTTGCAGAAGTGAATCCAATATCGGTAACCGTAACTTCAAGTGATTGCGCAAAAAGAATCGCTGAAGAAAAGAAAAATAACAGAACTATAAATCGCTTAATCATTTCTTCTTTCTTTTAGGAAGTGAAATACCAACTAATCATTTTTCACGCACCTCACGCTAAATCCATGTGCAACTTCACCAGCTCCGAGATCAACAGTATTATCGCCAATCCTTAGCCCCAGGTAATTTGCATCAGTTGCAGAGTATTGTGTTGAGCTCCAGAAAGTTGCGTGCTCTCTCAATGAATAAAAATTTCCTGCTGTAAACCGGTAACCGGCTAATAATGCGGAGAACCCGGTAGTATTTGTTCCGGCACCTTCTCCTACCGCACGAAGTCCTCTTGAATTATTGTTTGTTGCGACAACTAAAGCCTGAAAGTCCGACTTCGTCGGGATATGCCAACCAGCAGGACAAATACCTTGCTCTCCGGCAGAATCTGCATACGCTGTTGCTTCTCCCCACAGGTACAATCCGCCGTAGGTATCGCAGTTCTCCGATTTGTTTTCATAACAATATTTTTCAATACTTCCGTTATCTGTTTGGTTACTGCTTCCATTTATCATAGTTCCGATATCAATATTTTCTTTTAACCAGCATTGATTCCCAATCTGTACGAGGTTATAGGTCTTCCCTCCGTAAGTAATCGTAGGAATTTCTCCACAAGTCGAAACACTTCCTATCAAAGTCAAAGTGAGGTTGTATTCGTAGGTTTGTCCTTGTTGTACATAAATATTGATGAAGTAATTACTAAATCCCTCTTTTTCTGCATGGACAGCATAACTTCCTGTACTAATGTTGTTGATCATATAATTACCCGTAGAGTCGGTATAGACAGTTGAAGTAGCAGGAACAGTATAAATTTTTACACCAGCAAGAGCTGCTCCGGAACTATTGGTAACTTTTCCGCTTATTGTAACAAAAGAAATGGTTGAATCCGAAGTAGTGAACGCCCATGTGGAAGAAAAAGCAGATGTGCCGGAACTATTAGTTGCATTTACACGCCAATAATACTTTGTTAAAATATTCAATCCACTCATGTGCATGGTCAAACTTTTCAGTCCGTTTTGCTCGTAAATTTTGTTAGCGAAGAGAGAGTCTGATCCGATTTGTAGCGTATAACTATCAGCTCCTTTGCTTTCATACCAGAAAAAATCCCCTTGCAAGGAAACACCAGCACTGTTATTTGCCGGTGTTACCAGGATCGGAACTGCTGGAGGTGAATTGGGTTGCGTTGTTATATTATTTTCTGTGGGAGAACCAACTTCCATTGTACATGAAGTAAACACCAACAGAGAAACAAGAAGAAACCAGATTATATTTTTCGTACACACCATTATTTTACGTTTTAAATAATTCTATTGTAGAAACATGCCATGGCATGTTTCTACTAAAAATCTCCGCCGAGCGAGAAATACCAAATTGGTGTTGTAAAATGCTGCGCGTTATAAGCCCAAGCAACATCAACACGAAGAAGAAAATAGAGGAAATAAAATCTTGTGCCGAATCCGGTTCCCATTAACAGATCTTTGCTTATCGTTTTGCCTTCAGCATCTTTCGTAAAAAGTTGAAGCTGATGAGCATTATTCCAAGTTGTACCGGCGTCAAAAAACGCCGCGCCTAAAATATTTCTAAACATTATCGGCAGAGCGCCGGTTAAGAGATAGCGGATAAACGGGAACCGGAATTCCGTGTTGAACAGTGCATACTTTGTCCCAATCCGTTCCGCATAATTATATCCGCGCATCGGCAAAGCAGCGGTGAGGAAAGCAAAATCCGATGGAGAATCTAAAGGGATTTCCCCGGTTGCAAATTTCCGGTTGATCCAATTTTCAATTCCACCAAGAAAAAACCGCTGTGGACTTTTGCCGTTTGAAACTCCTCCCGATAAACGAAATGCAAGTGCGTAGTCCGTCCAAAATTTTGTATAATTTCTGTAATCACCTAAAATTGAATAGAAGCCGTATTGTTTTGCGTGAAGGATCGGATTGCCGTAAAGATCAAACCTGTAACGGGTGCCGTCAATCGGCGCGGTGTAGCCGAACATCGTGTTATCGTGAATAAAACTTATTGTGGGAATAAGATAGGTCGCTTTTTGCGATCGTTCATATTGATTATCTAAATTTTCCGATGACACATTTAAGAAACTCAATCCGCCGTCCACTCTATAATAACGATTGAATGGATAACTTAACGAAAGTGATCCACCGTAATTTCTAAAGCGGAAAAGATCAACTTCATTTCCTCTTTGTAAATAAACAAAACGGGCGGTATGAAATCCTTCGATCCCAAAATCCATTTTATTCGGCAAATAAAAATATGCCAAGCCGTAATCGCTGTTCTTTAAATTGATCTGCAAACTTGTTTGACCGATAAGCCGGTGATTTCCTAGAACATCGCTGAAAGAAATTACTGTTGTGCCAAGTAAACCGTAGAGCGAACTGAAGCCGGCATTCGCATAAATGATATCGGGAGTAAAAGTTACTTTATAACGGTTCACTTTATAATTTCCTTCGGCATCCAGATTAGCCTTTGGATTAAAGAGATCGTTCGGTTTTTGTTCAGTTGAATCGTAAGAAAGATAATCGGATTTGCCAAAAATAAAATTGCTGTAATCTTTTTTAGCCGAAGTAGTATCAATAAAAACTCCGGTTGAAAAACTTTTATCTTTTTCGATTTGATTCGAAGTTGAATCAACTTTCGCCGCGCTTGTTGTATCTTTTTTAATTTCAGCTTTCGTTTTAAAAAGAATTGATTCCATATATTTTGTGAGCGGAAGCGAATCCTGATCCAATGAGATTTCGTACGGATTGTTCATCAAGAAAATATTATAAGCAGATTGATACATTGATGCAAACGCAAGCTTTTTCCCATCTTTTGAAATTGTCGGCTGGTACAAACCGTTCAACGAATTCGTTATCGGTTTTGCCTCTATCGCTTCAATTGATTTTACAGAATCACTTTCCGTCAGCACAATTCTTTTTCTATAAATATTATTGATGCCGTTTTTATCGGAAACGAAAATCACTTCTTTACCATCTGCGGAAACAACCGGTGAAACTTCATCACAGTTCGGTGTGTTGGTTAAGCGGGTAATCTTTTTACTACCAACTTCAACGGAATACAAATCCGTTTGCGAATAATTATGTTCGTACATTATAAAATCAGCAGGGATAGAAGCGGTATCAACGTACTCACCTCTATCGGAAGCAAAGAAAATTGTTTTTCCATCGGGAGAAAATGATGGATCGCTGTCTGAAAAAATATCCTTGGTAATATTTTCTAATTTGTCTTTAGCGATATCATAAGTAAAAATATCGGACTGTGAAGAAGTTTGCCCGGCGAAAACAATTTTATTATTGTCGGGAGCCCAATTCACCGTTCCGATGGCGCTGAATCTTAGCGGCAAAATTGCAACGTCATCTTCGGCAATATCATAAACATAAATTACATCCGCGCCGTTACGCTTTGCAGCCAGAACAATTTTCTTACCGTCTGGTGACCAGCTTAAACCGGGAGTAAGAATATTTAATTCTTCAAAGTCCACCGAGCGGTTTCCTTTAATAATGCGTTCAACTTTCTTTCCATCGTTCGCATCCATAATGTAAATATCAAAATAAAAATCGCGGTTAGAGATAAAAGCGATTTTATCACCTTGCGGAGAAATTGCGGGACTTGTGTTGTAAAATCCGCCGTCTTTGCGGTGATCGGTTAATCTTTTAGAAAATTCATCCGGGTCTTTGTAGAGCGCCATATCGGGCCAGAAAATTCTTTTAATATCTTTCTTCCAGCGTTCGTTTAATTCTTCCAAGTTTAAACCGATGGCGGCTTGCAAACCGTTTTCGAAGTTAGCTTTCCCTTTAATTTTGTTTACAATTTCACCGATTTTTTCTTCACCGTATTTTAGTGCGATGTAATGAAAAACAGCCTGACCTCCGCGGTATGCAAAATAACCGTCAAGGTCTTGAATGTCCGGCAGATATTCGCTTGTTGCCGCATCGCGGATGAACATATCGGTATTTGTATCCCAGCCGAGCGAAAGATATTCCGCCAAACCTTCGTTGAACCAAAGCGGTAAGCGGATGGAAATATTGTTCGAAATAATATTTTGAATTGACCCGCCGTAAAACATATCGTTTAAAA
>JALNWB010000107.1 GCA_023231105.1 Ignavibacteriaceae bacterium
GTTAGTTTCTTTATGAGTCTTATCAAGTATTTTTTTTATGTTGTTAAAGCGTTCCTCGTTTTGCTTGAGTTGGATAATTTCTTTGTCAATCCTCTCTTTTTTCCAAGTAAACATTTCAGCAATAGACAAGCCCCAAGAAATACCATACTCACAATCACTCAATTTTTCTTTATGGTATAACAAAAGTGCATCAGCTGCATTTCTAGCAATATCTATATTGCTATTATGTAAATATTTATTTAATAACTCCCAAGATTCATTTTGTGCAAGAATTTTTTTGAGATTATCACTTTGCAATGAATAGTCTGCATCAAATCTTGCTCTTCTACTTATTAAACCAGAGATAAGTTGCTCGAATAATTCTGAAGATAAACTGTAATTATTATGATACAGAAGAGTCAAAGCAAAAGTTCTTGGAATAGGTAGTAATTTATTAATAATCGAAACAGTATTAGCAATAACTTCTTTTCCTAAAGATAATCTTAAACAGAAACGCCACCATTCATGTTTCTCATAGTATACAGTAGTTGAATTAATAATAATTTCACAAGCTTTCGCTTCTGATTCTGGGAAACAGGCCAATAGCATACACGCAGAATTGTATCTTATTTTCTTATTAATACTTCTTAATGATCGGTTTAAGAAATCTCTATAGTCTGCTTTAGATGTAAGTAACTTTTTTAATTCAACCCTGATTTCTGGATATCGAGGTAATATAAACTCACCTAAATTAGCAACAGCTTTTGCAAAAATATTTACATCGACTTGGGAGATTTTGTTTAGTTCTGTTAATAAAATACACCAATATGCCGAATGAGCTCCATATGTAGGATCACAATCATAGAATTTATTCGCTAACCAAGTTAGTCCCTGAATTCCTTTGTTTGCGATTAGTTCGTGTAATACTTTTTCCGCCTCCTGAATTTTTCCGCCATCATGTAAACCTTGCAATAAACCGGTTGCTAAGGGATAAAAATCTCTTTCCCCTAAGCGATATAAGCAAATTGCAGAAGCCGCAGCAATTTTTGAATCTAAAAACAAGTAAAACCTTAAAACACTTTTTAGATTGTCTTCCCCAATTCTTTTTATCAATTCTTCGAATACTTCCAGATTGTTCTCGTCAATAGACCTAAGAATTGTACTTGTTATAATCTCTTTCGGTGGGAATTTATCTGTTAATTCAAACCATAGTTTGATTACACTAAGTTTTGGGTTTTCATTTCTTGCTATGTAATTAATAAGTGCATTTATAACTTTTTCACTATTTCCTGTTTTAAACTCATTTTTTAATTTATCTACTACAATTCTCCCAAACAATGTTGATTCAATGTTTGCGACATACATCAGAAATTCTTTATCTTGTGGAAATAGTTGTGGTAAAACCATAACTAATGTTTCTGGTAATTTATGACATGACCAATCCATAGCCACTAAATGAGGATTAAGAATTAATGTTAGTTGTTCTTGTTGTTTTGAAGTGAGTTTATAATTGCAGAAAGTAAACCAATGTTGTAGAATTAAATACTGTTCATCATCATAATGTATTCCACTTGGATATATTGGATTGAGATACTCTTCATAAAACCAATCAAAGCCCAAATCACCTGCTAAATAAATAGTATGTGCAATCGCTCGTACAGATTGTGTTTTTATGTCTTGAAAATATCTAAGTGGTCGAAAATCTAATTTTTTGAGTAATTCAATAAAATGTTTTGCTAATTCTTCATCTTCCGCTTCCGAAACAATAATTGCAATAGCTGGAATAAAGTTCTCATCCAAGAATATATCATCAATGAATTTTACCAAACCTGATCTGATAGTTTTAATGTTATTTTCTCTTCTCGCCATCGTTGCAGCAAAGGAATACTCTCTCCAAAGGTCCGTTTTCCCTACTTTGAAATTCACATCTTTTGCATTTAACAGTTGTTCGTATATATAAATTCCAAGTGCCCCTTGTAAAATTGGTTGAGTAGGAAAGACAAAATGATCAATTTCTTTTTGTAAAATACATTTTTCAAAAAAATTAACAGTTTGTTCTACAATAATATTTTGTTTCGATTCTTTGGGTGTTACATTCTTCAATACAGTATTAAGTTGTTCTTCGGTTACTGTCCTATTATTGGATTCAATTATTTCCCTTGCTATAACGCCCAGTAATGTTTTCCTTGACAATGGATTGGGATAAAACTTTTTAAATTCATCGAAATGTGTTTCTTTACTATCCTTAATATCCCATGCGCCTAGTCTTTCTATGATTATATCGTAAATTAAATCGCCCAAACTTTTTCTCTTAATCTCTTCAGTTAAACATGGTCTAATAAGGCGTATAGAAAGTGGTGTGGTTGTTATTCCTAATAATTCAGGCCTTTCATTGAGAAAGTGTATTCTTTTTTTCGAATCTTCCACTGCCTGGTCCTTGTCTAATCCATTCGCGATAGCTTCGTTTAGAAGTATTTCATTTAATTCCGAATTTGTTATCGGAAACATCTCAAGACATTGCCAATTACTATAATTAAGCCCTGCCAATTCAATTGGCCTTCCAGTGGCAATAATTCTTAATCCCGCCCAACTGTCTCGTAATTCTTCAGCTTTCGTTAATAAATTTTGTGCTTCAATTCTACTCAATTCATCAAAGCCATCAATTATTAATGTTATCTCTATTTTATGTTGAAGTGCTCTAAAAATTTCAAAATCTTTATATGTTGGGATAATTTGTCCATTAACAAATTCATTTATCAACCTTTCTAGATCTGTTACCAATTTTATTTCTTTACCATTAAAAAAACTTGCTGGAATCAAAAGAGGTAGAATTCCATTTAAATTGTCTGCAAGATTAATCAAATATTGACCTACTAAAGTGCTTTTACCGCTACCTAACTCTCCAAAAACAAAAGTTGGTCTTTCCGTTGACGTCATTTCAGATAGAGTCGAAATATTATTTTTGGCATTTAATTGAATTTTACCTTTACCATCCGGAATAATTCTTTCTTCTTGACTATGCCAAACAATTTTTCTTTCAATCAATTCAGGTAACTTTCTTGTTCTTGCAATAGCTTTAGATTTATTTTCTATAAATCGTTGTATTTGTTCTTTAGATTTTATTATTAGATTTTTATAATCATATCCATCTTTTGGGCTATTAGCAGATTTGATGGGGGATTCATCTTTTCTTAAATAATAATTTTCTGGATCAGATATTTCCTTCCAATTTGTATCAGGCGGGTTATATTCATAAGATTTTCTAGTTAATATTCTATCTTTAGTTTCAATTTTCAAGATTGAAAAATTGTTTCGATAATATTTATTCGCATAAGTAGCTCCGGCAGTAAATAAATAAGCTCTAATAGCCATACGGTTGGGTCTTTTTATTTCACCATGAACATGCCCCGATAATATTATATGGCTTCTTTCTGCCAAATAATTATAAGTATTCGGTCGGCCACCATAACTATTTATTTCATTAGCATTCAACCAATTATCTGGATGGTGCATAATCGCTAATAGGATATTTTCATCATCATAATTAGTTTCATTCAGTAGTTGCTTTTTAGAATTCATTAATTCAAGCTGCGGCAACCCAATCCATAATTTGTTTTTATCTTCATCCCCTCGACAGAACCAAGCTGAATTTAAGACAACAAATCTTAAACCCAATAATTCACGAACACCCACAAGATATGATTCCTTGTCTGCGATTTTGAACGTGGGAATTCTTATTTCACGACAAAATTCAGTGAAAGAATTAAATAATCTTTCAAAACTTTCTAGTTTTTCAACTTTTAACCATGAATCAGCTTTCGTAATAGAATCAGTATAATCCATCCCTACCGTTTTATCCCTATTAATGTCATGATTCCCAGGGCAAACCAACAATTCTTTGGGTGACAAATTTAGTATCTGTAATAATGAACTAATCCATTCTTTGGCGGGCTTATAGTTTTCAGTAATTCCCTTCCAACCAATATCACCTGAGATAACTACAATATCAGGCTTCCACTTCGGTTCAATCTGCTTAAGGCGATCAATCAAAGCGTTTAAAACATTTTCTCTCTGAGCGATCAAAGTAGTATCTTGATCAGTTTCGTATCCGAAATGAATATCTGATAAATGTAGAACGTTAATTTCTGTTTTCATTTTATTACTACGTTTTTGAATTTAAGTAGTTTATTATTTCTCTATTCATTGTAGTTAAATTTACCTATAAAATAAATGATAAATCTTCATTTTCTAAAAAGCCAATTAAATATTTCTATCTCTAATTCATTTCTGGATAATCCACGCAACTTGCATCTGTTATGTATCAAAGTAGTTTATCTGCTTCTCTATTCCTTCATTCGATATTACATATCAATTTGTAAAACACATCCGACCTATTAACAGTAGCGTTTTTAAACGCATCGAATTCGATGCTATTAAAATTTGCATTGTGTCCATTTTTTAGCTATATATTTTACACGCTTCTCTTTTACCTCAAATCCGATTTTTCTTTTCGATACCGGAGGAGGTGATAACAACTGATTTATCGCTTCAAAGATTGCCGTTATTTGTTCATCATGTCCATCAATTTTTAATTCCAATTCCTTCAGCTTTTGTGCAAACTCCTTGTTGGTTAAAAGTATTTCTTTCAAATGCACAAATGCACACACAACATAAACGCTCGCTTCTATCGCTCTTGGAGAATTTAGAACCGATGCCAGCATTAAAGCTCCATATTCCTTAAAGACGAAGGGCAAGACCGTAGAATGTTTTAGAGAATTGAACCGGTGCCAATTTGTCACCAGTTCGGTTTTTTCTTCTACAGTCAATTGGAACATAAACTCTAAAGGGAACCTCTCCGGATTGCGTTTAACTTGGCGATTAAGATTTTTAGTCTCTACACCGTATAACTTAGCAAGATCGCGGTCAAGCATTACTTTTTGTCCCCGTATTAAGAGTATCTTCGTTTCAATTCGCTCTGTTGGTAATAATGCTTTTGTTCTCATCTTTCACCTCAATTAAATGCTACCGCAAATTTGTATAACATATCCGTTATGTAAGCGGTTGCTTTTTAAACTCATCGAATTCGATGGAATTAAAATTTGTATTGTGTTTGTGATTTAACTTTTTCACAAGTCCTCATCACCAAGTAATTTTTACATTACTTAAGTTAACCGTGTAAAAACAAGTAAGGTCAGTCATTACTTTACTATTGTCTTTTTATTATAAAAATCATTTCGAAATACTTAGCCCTGAGAGGGCGGAATACGTCAACGCAGGGCGAAGCCCTACGAAATTGAAAAGAGCAAACTTCAAGCCCTGCAAGGGCGAAATAAACTTCAGCCACATAAAATATTACGCCCCTTCAGGGCTTTTAATTCGAGATCCTTTACTAGCAGAGGGCTTCGCCCTCTGTTATAATAGAACGCCCTTTCAGGGCTAACACAAGAGATGGATCCGTTATCTATCAAAAAGATTAAATAGGGCGAGCCCACCACCCGCCCTATTTTTCTTACTGCCAACTGCCCTTTGCCTACTTCGGTGGCTCAGTCGGTTGCGGCGGTTCCGCCGGATTTTCTCCGCCGCCTCTTCTACCGCCAAGGTCTTTAATTACTCTTGCGGCAAAATACTGGTTGTAAAAACCGGGCTGCGTTTCCTTTAACACTTCAACAATTGCGTCCGCTTCTTCCCTTAGAAGTTCATCCGTTTTGTCGAACAATCCGTATAGCGTATCTCTTAAGGCAACGTGATCGGTAAATCCCGTGTCCTTATTCCCAACCGCTGTTTTCAAAGCCGCAAGTCTCGTCTCAACAAGATCAAGTTTCGCCTGCGTTATTCCATAGCTTGCCAGTTCAGTTAATACCCCTTGCGCTCCATCCTTAATGTTTTTCACTTTTATAGGAAGTTCCGCGTGGGATAATCGCTTATACTGTCTTTCGGAAAAATCGGTTAACGCTTTTAATTCCAGAAGTTTTTTCCTAACAGCATATGCTTTGGCGCTGTTTGCAATAGGAACAATGGAAGCGATAAGCTCCTCTATGGCTTTGCTTTTTACGGAAGTCTTCCCCTCCGTAACTTTCAGCAATTCTCGATTTTTAGTTTCGATCTCTCCGATCAAAGCATCCAAATCGGTGTGTACTTCCCCTAAAGCGGGGAGTTCTGCAACAATGATTGCGTTGCTCTTTAAAACAGCTTCAACAGCATTATACATGTTGAACTTGTTTTCTTCATTCTGATTCATGAAGACCTCTCTTATATGTTATTGATTATGTTATTTTAAGGCAAATCTGCCTTTTTTTCATAAAAACCGATATTTTTTCACATAAAATAGTCTCCCCCCAAAAAAAATTGTCAATGTCGCACTTAAAAATGGCTGTGTCACACCCGAAAGCTGTTATGTCATATTTGAAAATAACTATGCCACTTTTGAAAATCATAATGCCGCATTTGGAAAAGGTAATGTCGCATTAAAAGCGGCTTTGCCATTTTCTCAAAAGGCTATGTCACTTAAAAAAATAGCTATGTCACTTTCAATAATTATTATGTCGTGCTCAAAAAAGTTATGTCTTAAATCAGAATGTCATTGTAAAACAAAAAGTTTTTAGGTTAAAGTACAAGATTCAATTCGTGTAAATTCGTCTCTAAGCTTTTCGGAGTTATTTAAATAACCCGTTTTTTCAAGTGCACTACTAATTAACTAAATATTTTCAGAGAGAGATAAAAAAGTAAAAACGACACGCCCCTTGCCTTTTTGTTTACATTCTATGTTTTGGAAGAACGAAGAGAATTGTAGAGAACCGGATCTATGTAAATTATAGATTGTGGAAAAGTGAGGATAGAGGTAATTGATTTGAATTTCCCTTATCCCCGAAGCAAACAAGGTTAAGTTTAATTTCATGTTTATTTCCTTGTTTTAAAATAGTTTATTTCAGTAATCAAAGTCAATAAATATTTTTATTTTTTTCACTTTCATTTTCTACTTTCAACTTTTTACTTTCAACTTTTTACTTTCTACTTTTTACTTTCTACTTTTAACTTACTGCGCTGCCACGCTCATTCCCCATTACGTCTCGTTCATATTTTATTTTACGCGCTCACATATATAACTAATGCTCTTCAAACTTTCTTCACTTAAATTCCTTTCAGTTTTTATAAAATTTTAAAAAAGAACATTTTTTAGTTAATATTCTTTCACAAAAAATAGCTGCTGAAATGAACTTAATTGAAGTTACTTTAGGAATAAAGATCAGCGGAACCAGCATTGAATATGGCTTGGTTAACCGCATGGGAGAAATCGTTTTAGAAGAAGCGATTAAAATGCGCGGGAATGAATCTGCCGAAACGCTTTTCGAACGCTTACATAAACAGTTCTCTTCATCATATAAAAATTTCAAAGACACCTACAAACTGATGGGCATCGGCATTGCGGCTCCCTGTGCAAATTATCATTCCGGTACCGTTGAAAATTCATCAAACTTAAATTGGGTAAAAGTTCCTGTTGTAGAAATTGCAAAAAAATATTGGGACGTCCCGATTGTTATTACAAATGATGCTAACGCTTCCGCCATTGGAGAATTGAAATACGGTAACGCGAAAAATTTTAAGAATTTTATTCAAATTACTCTTGGCTTAGGCTTAGGCAGCGGAATAGTCGCAGAAGGAAATCTCTTATACGGAAACGAAGGATTCGCCGGTGAAATCGGGCATACCATTATCGAACGGAACGGAAGACATTGCGGATGCGGAAGAAAAGGCTGCCTTGAAACATATGTTTCAACAACGGGTTTGGTTAGAACCGCAATTGAGTTGCTTTCAAAATATAATGAAGACAGTCTTTTACGAGAAGTTCCTTTAAATGATTTAACCGACAATTTAATTTTCAAAGCAGCGGAGATGGGTGACTCAATTGCGAATGAAACCTTTGAAGTAACCGGACGGATTTTTGGAGAAGCTCTTGCTAATACCGTTGCTTACTTTAGCCCGGAAGCAATTATTCTTACAGAAGGATTGGCGTTAGCAGGTGATTTAATTATCAACCCAACCATCGCTTCAATGGAAAAAAATCTGTTAAGTATTTTTAAAGGGAAAGTAAAAATTTTAATCTCCGGTCTGCCGCAAGGTAATGCTGCTATTTTGGGTGCGAGCGCTCTGATCTGGCACGAACTTCATATGCATAAAGTAAATATCAAACTTCAAACTTTAGAAAAAACAATAGTATAAAAGTGTTGCCACCGCAAAAAAATAGAACCGCTTTTCTCTCCCTCTTTGGGTGGTTGATTGTTTTTTCGATAACGATTTCGGCTCAATTTAATTTCCCAATTAAGTCCGGTAGAATTGTTTTTCACACTTATTCAGATTGGATGAATTGGGATGGCAAACTTTTTCTTTTTGATTTTGCCGTGAGATTATTTAAATACCATCACCTGGACGGATGTTCCAGGCGAAAAGCAAGAAGCTTATCAAATCTATGCAAGTCAATCCCCAATTACCAATGTGAAAGCTGACGGTGTTGAACTTGTTAAACTTGCTGTTTCCGAAGGTGTTCAGATGGTTGATCACGAATTGAAATATCCACTTGTTGAAAAAGATGTTTCTTATTACTATGCTGTTGTTTGTGTTGATAACGCCGGAAATGAAAGTAACCCAGGTATAAGTGGAAAGGTTACTAACTTGGCAAAAGGTGTTGCCACCATTAATCCTACTGCGCCGATAAATTTCAAAGCAGACGGCGACTTAAGCGAATGGGCTGCAATAAAACCAATCAGAATGTTTCTTAGCGACGGATCAGGGCATCTTGCAGCGAATTTCAAAGTTGACGGTGATGCTGATCTTTCTCTAAATGCTTATTTAGCGGTTGATCAAGATAATCTTTACGTAGCATTTGATGTTACAGACGACATCGTTTCATTTAATCCTCTAAACGCTCCGTGGGAAAATGATACACCGGATTTATTTATCGGCTTATATAATCAATTAAGAGCTTCTCATACTTTCTATATGCGCGGGAATGAACCTGATTATCATTTGCTCTTTGCAAAAGATAGATTCCTCTGCGGAAGACCCTGGGTTGATTCCTTACTTGTTCCCGGAGCAAATTATAACTGGAGTGAAAAATTTGCAAGCGGCTACAGTGTAGAAGCAAAAATTCCTTGGACTTTACTTGCCAGCATCGGCAGTGACAGCGTTTTCCATCCACAAGTCGGTATGAAAATTCCGATTGATTATTCAATTAATGATGCCGATGCTACCGGTTCACGCGAAGGAATGTTAACGTTATCTAAATTAAACGATGATACTTCTTATGATCAAGCAATCTATTGGACTTATACTTGGATTGGTGATAAAACACCTGTTGATGTAAAAGATGAAGGAATTGTAGCGACATCTTTTTCGTTAGCGCAGAATTATCCAAATCCGTTTAATCCAACAACGCAAATAAAATATTCTATTCCTAAATCAAGTTTTGTTTCGTTAATAATATTTGATGTTTTAGGAAGAGAAGTTAGCACCTTGGTAAATCAAGCTCAAAACAATGGAACTTACACCGTGAGCTTTAATGCAGCTGCATTTTCAACCGGAGTTTATGTCTATAAATTAGAAGCCGGTGATTTTACGAGCATAAAAAAAATGTTATTAATCAAATAAGTATCTCCCTAACTTGAGAGCGGTATTTTTCTTTTAATACCGCTCTTTCTACATTTAAACAGAAAATATTTTTCATTTCATTAAAGAGAAAAGTATGCAGCTAACCTATATTGATTTTTTCGTTATTGCCCTTTATTTTGCAATTAATTTGGGCATAGGATTACTTCTAAGAAAAAAAGCAACCGCAAACGTAAGTGAGTTTTTCGTGTCAGGCGGAAAAGCCACATGGTGGTTAGCGGGAACCTCAATGGTTGCAACTACTTTTGCCGCCGATACCCCGTTAGTTGTTTCCGGATTAATTGCAAGAAACGGAATTGCCGGAAACTGGATTTGGTGGAACATGGTTTTCAGCGGAATGCTTACGGTGTTTTTCTTTGCCAAGCTATGGCGCCGCGCCGGTGTTTTAACCGATGTTGAGTTTGCTGAAATTCGGTATAGCGGTAAACCGGCTTCTTTTCTTAGAGGATTCCGCGCTATTTATCTTGGGCTTCCAATCAACTTAATTATTATGGGATGGGTTAATCTTGCCATTGTAAAAATCATGATGCTGGTGCTCGGAGTTTCCAAAGTTGAAGCGCTGTTTATTGCAATCGGAATTATGTTTTTAACCGCTGCAATATCAACGTTATCAGGTCTATGGGGAGTTTTGTGGACAGACTTATTCCAATTCTTTTTGAAAATGGGAATGGTAATTGCCTTAGCTGTTTTTGCAGTAGCAAAAGTCGGCGGATTAGATTCACTTGTTACGCAACTTCATCAAGTTGATGCGACACGCCATAGCCAGGGCTCTATTCTCGCATTTATTCCCGATTTAAATTCTACCTGGATGCCGATGATAACCTTCTTCTGCTTTATTGCGGTAAACTGGTGGGCAAGCTGGTATCCCGGCGCTGAACCCGGCGGCGGCGGATATATTGCTCAAAGAATTTATTCCGCTAAAGATGAAAAAAATTCTTTGCTTGCAACATTATGGTTTAACGTCGCTCATTATGCCTTGCGTCCCTGGCCCTGGATTATTGTTGGATTAGTTGCCGTCGTTAGATTTCAAAATGATGCTTCCTTCCGTGGAGACCCGGAAACAGGATATATCAGAATAATGATAGAAGACCTTCCTATTTATTTACGAGGTTTAATGCTTGCCGCTTTTGCGGCTGCTTATATGTCAACGATCGGCACGCATTTAAATTGGGGCGCAAGTTATTTGGTGAATGATGTTTATAAAAGATTTATCAAAAAAGATAAATCACAAAAACATTACATAAAATTTTCTCAAGTAATCACTATGACGTTGATGATCCTTTCTGCGATCGTAACGTTTTATATGGATTCCATTGCCGGCGCCTGGCAGTTTTTAATTGCTGTTGGCGCGGGAACGGGTTTGGTATTTATTCTTCGCTGGTTCTGGTGGAGAATAAATGCTTGGAGCGAAATCTCCGCAATGATTGCGGCGTTTCTCACTTCTCTTTATTTGCAGTTTGTTGTCGGACTTTCGGAAAGCAAGCCTATTGAATTTGCATGGATATTACTTATCACCGTTGCAGTTACTACAACTACCTGGATAACCGTTACCTTCCTTACCAAACCGGAGCCCATGGAAAAACTTATTTCATTTTATAAACGTGTAAGACCAAATCCAACTTTTTGGAAACCGGTTGCTAAATTTGTCCCGGAAGTTGTTCCGCAAAAAGATGGAATATTTAATTTTTCTAATTGGATTGCAGGTATTACTTTAATTTACACTACTCTTTTTGGCGTTGGAAAAGTAATTTTGGGAAACACTTTTTTAGGCATTGGTTTAATTGCTGTTGGCATTGCTTCCGGCGTTTTCATCTATTGGAATATGAATAAAAAAGGTTGGCAGTTTTTTTCTAATTGATACGAAATGTGGAGACTTGCCATGGCAAGTCTCTACATTTTTATTCTGTGAATTTACGTACGTAAATAGTTTTATTAGGAATTTTGTAGAATATGATAAAAGGTTCAAAAGAGGTTTTGCTTAAAAAAAACATTCTTCTTAAAGATAAAATTTCCGAATTGCAGGTAATGCAATCTATCTTAAAGAATGTTGTTTCATATGAGAAAGAGCAGAATCAGCTTAAGTCCAAATTTATTGCTACTGCAGCGCATGAGTTGAGAACGCCGCTAACCACTATCTTGAACTCTGCTGAGTTCCTCAATCTGGTTGGACAAAATTGCAATGAGCAAAAATTTTACGAACACATTGGAAAGATTCAAAATTCTGTTTCACAATTACGCGAGTTGTTCGAAGACGTATTAACCATTACAAAAATTGAGATCGGACAATCGCAAATAACTAATTCTATTTTTAATTTAGAACAGCTTTGTACAGAAGTAATTAAAGAGTTAAAAACTCTTTATAATAATCATCCTATCAAATTGAAATACCTTTTACACCAAAAAGAAATTATACAGGATAAGAACCTGTTGCGCCACGTAATAATGAATTTGCTTTCCAACGCGTGTAAGTATTCTTCTACGGGAGACCAAATTTATTTGGAAGTTTCTCCCAGCGGGGAAATGTTTATGTTAAGCGTTGAGGATAAAGGTTCAGGTATTTCAAAAGAAGATCAGAAAAATATTTTTGAACCTTTTGTGCGCGGTAAAAATAAAGAAGAAAAATTGGGAACCGGATTAGGATTAACAATTGTAAAAAAGATTGTTGAACTCCTCAATGGAAACATCAGTCTTTTCAGCGAAGAAAATATTGGAACCACCGTAACGATTTTTCTTCCGTTTGATGACGATGAAGAAAATCAATAGTCGCTATGGCAAAAATTTTAATTATAGATGACGAACTTTCTATCAGAACCGGCGTTAAAGATTTGCTGGAACTGAAAGGATATACTGTCTTTACTGCAAAGTCGGGTGAAGAAGGAATCAAGTTGGCGCTTAAAAATCAGCCCGATTTAATTCTCTGCGATATTATCATGCCTAAAACCGACGGTTATGCTGTTCTAAAAGAAATTAGAGCCAATCCGAAAACTACACTGACTCCTTTCATCTTTCTTACTTCAAAATCCGATATGTCGGAGCTCCGTTACGGAATGGAACTAGGCGCTGATGATTATATTTCCAAACCTTTTTTTGCGAACGATCTCTTCAAATCAATCGAAACAAGATTGAACAAGCAAAAAATTATCTCAGCACGCTTATCTGCTAAAACAAAAAAGCCGATTCAACAACCGGGCGAGCAGCCATTTAACGATTACATTTTTGTAATGGTTGGTAACCAAATGGAGTTTTTGAAGATCCCGCAGATAGAATGCGTTACTGCTTTTGGCGAATACACAAACGTCTATCTTGAAGGGGGAAAGAAATTAATTGTAAGAAAATTTTTAAAAGAATGGGAAGCGTTTCTCCCGAAGAATATTTTTCTGCGTATTCATCGCTCAACAATCATCAATCTTGAATATGTTGAAAAGATCGAGAAGTTTTTCAAACGGTCGTTCATCGTTCATTTGAAGAATATCAAACAGCCGTTTATCATTAGTCAAAGGTACAGCACAAAACTAAGGGCAAAGAATTTGTTTTAGTTTAGATTTTGCCTGAAAAGAAAAAGCCCAACTTGTTTTAACAGCGTTGGGCTTTTTAGCATAATTACTTCTTCAATCTAAGAGTGAACTTCCGGCGTATCATTATTAACTTTAATTGGTTTTCTAAAAAGAACTATTGATAAAACCGTTACCATAATTATTCCGACAACAACGTAAATAATCCATAATGGGAATTCAGACGGAGAGACTTTTTCTTTCCACTCTTTAATTCTGTTATCGAGAGAATCTTTATTCGCTTCAGAGATCATTTTGTCGTTCAAAAGATATGGAAGCCATTTTGGTTCAACTTCTTTGAACCAGAGCGAATCGACAAACAATGCATATGTTTTGTCCGATTCATCTTTCCCTTTTACTCCATAATTTTTTATTTCATCTTGCACGAACGAAGAAATACTATTCGTGAATTCGTCACCGGATTTAAATTGGAGTAAGTGAATATTCTTCTTTTCAAAAATATTATAAACTCTCTCCCAAACTTGATCATCAATTTGTTGTTTCCATTCGTCGAAAAGATTGTTAATCTGGTTTACTTCTGTTGCTTGTTGTTTACTCTGCAAA
>JALNWB010000108.1 GCA_023231105.1 Ignavibacteriaceae bacterium
AGATAATTCGGGTGCGGATTCTTTCCGCCAAAGATCGTGTGAACTTTTACCATTTCTTTCTGCCAATCAAGAGCTTCAAGGTAATGGGCAACTGCCATTAAGTTTGCTTCTGCAGGAAGTTTGAAAGCTGAATGTCCCCAATAACCGTTCGCAAAAATTCCAAGCTGTCCGCTGTTTACAAAGCCGGTAAGCTTCTTTTGTAAATCTGAAAAATATCCGGTAGAACTTTTTGAATAATTTGAAATGCTTTGCGCAAGTTCGGAAGTTTTCTTCGGATCAGCTTTTAATGCACTTACAACATCAACCCAATCAAGCGCGTGTAAATGATAAAAATGGACAACGTGGTCTTGCATATATTGAGCGCAGAACATTAAGTTTCTAATCAGTTCGGCATTTGGTGGAACGGTAATTTTCAATGCATCTTCTACGGTTCTCACTGAAGCCAATGCGTGAACGGTTGTACAAACTCCGCAAGCTCTTTCCGTAAAAGCCCAGGCGTCCCGTGGGTCTCTTCCTTTAAGGATCAATTCAAAGCCGCGCACCATTGTGCCGGAGCTATACGCATCAACAACTTTTCCGTCTTTAATTTCAACTTCAACACGAAGGTGCCCTTCAATTCTTGTTACGGGGTCAACGACTATTCTATTAGCCATAATTATTCGTCTCCTTTCTTATCAACCGAAGCTGTTTCGCTATGATTAATTTCTTCTGCAATAAGTTTACGTTTTTTTAAGTTTGTTGTAATTGCGTGAGCTGCTATTCCAACAGCGGTTGCAGCACCGACAGCGACACCAATTGTATCTGCTGTGGTTTCAATTCCAAATCCCGGGAACGAAGCAAGATGTTGATAGAATGGTCCGTTATCCCAGAAGTTAGCTTCACTGCAGCCAATACAACCGTGTCCCGATTGTATTGGATAACTTACACCGTTATTCCATTTAATTACTCCGCAAGAATTATAAGTAACCGGTCCGCGGCATCCCATTTTATATAAACAATAGCCGCGTTTTGCATTTTCATCGTCGAAAGTTTCTACGAATAATCCTGCATCGTAATTCGGGCGGCGGTAGCAAGTATCGTGAACACGTCTTGAATAGAACGCTTTTGGTCTTCCCAATCCGTCAAGTTGAGGAATGCGGTCAAACGCTAAAAGATGAACAATTACCCCTGCCATTACTTCACCAATCGGTGGACAGCCGGGAACATTGATAATCGGTTTACCGCTAATTATTTTATGTACCGGTGTTGCACCTGTAGGATTTGGATTTGCAGATTGAATACAGCCGTTAGAAGCGCAGCTTCCCCAAGCGATAATTGCTTTGGCATTTTCGGCAGCTTCTTTAACAATATCTTCAGCGGTTCTTCCGCCGATACAGCAATAAACTCCGTCATTCCCTGTAGGAATAGAGCCTTCAACCAGCATTAAGTATTCGCCTTTGTTATTTTTCATTACCGCGTGAAGAGCGTCTTCGGCTTGTTTACCTGCTGCGGCTTGCAGCGTTTCGGTATAGTCAAGCGAAATTTTGTTTAAGATAATATCCGCTACTATCGGATGAGATGAACGGATAAATGATTCACTGCAACAGGTACATTCTTGAAAATGAAACCAGACAACGGGAATTCTTTTTTTCGTTTCCATTGCATAAATGACCTGACTCAATCCGCTTGCTTCAATACCGATTAAGGCGGTCATCCAACTACAGAACTTTAGAAAGTCACGACGCGAGTATCCTTCTTTCTGCATCTGTTGATAATAGGTTAGAGGTTGTTCGTCCATTTTTTCCTCAATTTAATTAGTGATTAGATAATTATTTTAGATTAAAAACATTTTTTTTGTTGAATCGAGCAAACTTAAATTAAGGGCATTATTTTTTTGATGATTACTTCTATATCTAAAATTACTTTTTCACCAAGGTGAATATCATTATTCGCTTCGAGCACAACTTCAAGGTACTGTGGAGAAATTAATATCTTTGCTTTTTGATTTCCGGCTTCGTCGATAATTTCAACAACTTCACCGTTAAGGACAATATTTTTTTCAGAATGCACTTTCGTTTCCTAATTAAAACTTTTAATATGTGGCAATTAATGTGCCTGAATAAATAGTTTGTTTTTAGTTGAAATTCTAATTGTTAAATAATTGAGTGGCGGATTTTAGCAGGTGAAGCTGCGGAATTACGTTGAGCGGCAAAGTGAAGTTAAAATCAAAAACATAAAGCCTTGAATAGTAAAACTCTATTGCCAAGAATATTATTACAAACAATAATTATAATATTTTTGTTAGTTTTACCATAGGAGTAATTTAGGGGATTTTTATGGCGTGCTATGAATATGATAAAATCAAAAAGAAATTATCGAGTATTTTACAAACTTCAGAAAACAAGCGCAACAATTGAAAGACAAAATAAAGGAAGCGTTGGCAAAGATGCAAAGGATGGAAGAAGTAAAAACTATTGAAGGGAAAAATAAAATAATGGCTAAAAAACAAATACCTGCAAAAGAAGGGTTCAACGAAATTTTACTTTACACCACACCCAATGGCAAAGTAAAGGTAGAAATCTATTTGCAAAATGAAACGATTTGGCTTACACAACAAAAAATTGCTGATTTGTTTGGTGTTGATAGAACTGTGGTAACCAAACACATTGGCAATATATTTAAGTCGGGAGAATTAGATAAGCACCTGGTATGTGCAAATTTTGCACATACCACTCTTCATGGTGCTATTAAAGGGAAAACACAGGAAACGATAACCAAGTTTTACAACCTTGATGCTATCATCTCTGTAGGTTATCGTGTCAATAGTAGCCAGGCAACGGCGTTTCGCATTTGGGCAACCGAACGCCTCAAAGAATACATCATCAAAGGTTTTACTATGGATGATGAACGCCTAAAAAACCCGAATAATATTTTTGGTAAAGATTATTTCGAAGAGCAATTGGCTCGTATTCGCGATGTCCGTTCGAGCGAAAGACGATTCTATCAAAAAATTACAGACATCTATTCACAATGCAGCGCTGATTATAATGTAACTACACAAATCACTAAAGATTTTTTTGCAACGGTTCAGAACAAACTTCATTGGGCAATTACCGGACAAACAGCCGCTGAAATAATTGCAGGTAGAGTTGGCAGTTCTAAAGAAAATATGGGTTTAACTACCTGGAAGAACGCGCCAAAAGGAAGCATCAGAAAAACAGATATTGGCATTGCAAAAAACTATCTGAACGAAAAAGAACTGAACGGCTTAAACAGAATTGTTTCCATGTATTTAGACTATGCAGAAAACCAAGCCCAAAAAGGTGTAGTAATGTTTATGAAAGATTGGGTGTTAAAATTAGATGCATTTTTACAGTTTAACGAGGAGGCTATTTTGAAACGCCAGGGTAAAGTTTCACACGATGTTGCTATTGCACTTGCTGAAAACGAGTTCGAAAAATTCCGCATTATTCAAGATAAATTGATTGAATCGGATTTTGATAAGGAAGTGAAGAAATTAAAAAAGTAACCGATGATTTAATGTATTAGTTGTATTTACCCTAAGCCATACCGAAAGCAAACACACACTTGCAACCACATTTTCATTTCTGAAACGAGTTTCACTATTCCATCAAATATTTCTTCAGTTTATCTCTAAACGTTGAAAAATTCATCTTTAAAAGTTTTGCGGCTTGCGTTTTATTCCCTTTGCTTTCTTGAAGACTTTGTTGAATAAGATTTTTTTCAAGGCAGGCGACGACTTCTTCAAACGTCATTTCTTCATTTGTTAAACAGCGGTGACAAGCTTTCGTGAGCGATTGCATCGGGTGTTCATTCCTTATTTCCGTCGGAAGGTCTTCAACTTTAATTTCGTTTGAAGCAAAGAGAGAAATTCTTTGAACAACGTTTCGCAATTCTCTTACATTACCGGGCCACGGATAATTAACAAGTTTGCGTAAAGCATCTTTATCAATTTTAATTTCTTTTTCGGGCACAAATTTTTTCAAGTAATATTCTACTAAAAGAGGGATGTCTTCACTTCTATCACGCAGCGGTGGAATATCAACCGGCACAACATTGATGCGGTAATAAAGGTCGGCGCGGAAAATTCCTTTTTCTACTAAATCGTGTAAATTATTTTTTGATGCGGTAATTAAGCGAACATTTATTGGAATTGAAATCTGTCCGCCAATCCGCATTAATTCCCTCGACTCTAAAACACGCAACAGTTTGGACTGCAATTGATATGGAAAATCATCGATATCATCTAAAAAAATACTTCCTCCGTCGGCAAGTTCAAACAAACCTTTCTTCTCATTGCCCGCGCTTGTAAAAGCTCCCTTTTCGTGTCCGAACAATTCGCTTTCAAGCAATTCAGCAGGAAGCGCTGATAAACCCACTTTTATAAACGGCTGCATGTGCCGCGGACTTGTGCGGTGAATATATTCCGCAAACAATTCTTTTCCCACTCCCGTTTCTCCAATGAGTAAAATAGAACTGTCCGAAGCGACAATATGATCAATGCCGGAAAAGATGTTCCGCATTTTTTCATTTTGAGTTATGATCGTTAATGGTTTTGCTTGCATCTTGGTTAACAAATCCTTGGTAATTGTTCGCCTGAAAGCATATCAACAATGCGTTTGCTTCCGATTGATGTTTTCATAATTACGGTTTTCATATTTTCAGCGGTAACTTTCCCTATGATGGTTGAATCTTTTCCGTAGGGATGTTTTTTCATTTCGATTAAAACTTTTTCTACATCTTCTTCCGCAACAAAGGCGAGAAGTTTTCCTTCGTTTGCAATGTAAAGCGGATCAAAACCTAAAAGTTCACAAGCGCCTTTTACTTCTTCACGGATTGGAATTTTATCTTCCTCAATAAAAATTCCCACGTTAGCTTTTTGCGCGATCTCATTCAACGCGCTTGCAACACCGCCGCGTGTTGGATCGCGGAGAACGTGAATATTTTTTGAAACCGCAAGCATATTTTCAACTAATGAATTTAACGGTGCGCAATCACTTTTAATTGAAGTTTCAAATGATAAGTTTTCTCGCGCAGACATAATTGCAATTCCATGATCGGCGATGTTTCCGTTAAGAAGAATAACATCTCCCGGTTTGCAATTTGCCGGAGAAATAAAAACATCATTTTGAATTACACCAATACCCGAAGTATTGATAAAAATTTTATCACCTTTTCCTTTATCAACAACTTTAGTATCGCCGGTAACAATTTGCACGTTTGCTTTTTCAGCGGCGTTTTTCATCGCAAGAACAATTTCCCACAATTCATTCATCGGGAAACCTTCTTCAATAATAAATCCGCACGAAAGATAAAGCGGTTTTGCGCCGCACATTGAAAGGTCATTCACCGTTCCGTTCACCGCAAGTTCTCCAATGTTTCCACCGGGGAAAAATATCGGCTGCACAACATACGAGTCGGTAGAAAAAGCAAAACGGGTTCCGCCAATTTCAAAAATTGCTCCGTCGTGTTCTTGATTTAACAACGGATTATTAAACTGGCTGAAAAACATTTTCTGAATTAACTGATGCGAAAGCGTTCCGCCGCCGCCGTGCGCAAGCAAAACTTTTTCATAATCTGAAATTGGAATGGGACAATTGAGATTAAAATTTTCATTCATAAATCAAATAACTTTCTTATAATGAAAATATGCCGCGCAAGCTCCTTCGGAAGAAACCATCGGCGCGCCGAGCGGATGTTCCGGTGTGCAGCTTTTTTTGAAAGCGCTGCACTCATATGGTTTTTTTAATCCTTGCAGAACTTCTCCCGCAATGCACAAAGAAGATTCTTTTGTGGAAATGGATGCAACGTTAAAAATCTTTTCCGCATCGAATTCCGAAAATTCATCTTTCAATTTAAAACCGCTTTTGGGAATTACTCCAATCCCGCGCCACGGTCTATCAACAATATCAAAAACGGCTGAAAGCAGTTTTCTCGCTTGAAGATTTCCTTCCTTTAAAACAACACGGCTGTATTGATTTTCAACTTCATGTTTTTTCTCTTCGAGTTGTTTAACGGCAAAATATATTCCCTGCAAAATATCAACCGGCTCAAATCCGGTAATAACAATTGGAATTTTGAATCGCGCAGAAAGCGGAATATATTCTTCGTAACCCATCACTGTACAAACGTGACCTGCGGCAAGAAACGCCTGAATTTTTGTATGCGGATTGGAGAGCAGCGCTTCAATTGCGGGCGGAACCAACACGTGCGAACAGAGAATGGAGAAATTTTTTAATCCGCGCCGTTTCGCTTCAACCACCGCCATTGCATTTGCAGGTGCAGTTGTTTCAAATCCGACTGCAAAAAAAACAACTTGTTTTTCCGGATTTTTTTCAGCTAAAGTTACTGCATCCAACGGAGAATAAACCATCCGCACATCAAAACCATCTGCTTTTACAGCAAGCAGATCGTATCGCGAACCTGGAACTCGCACCATATCGCCGAACGAAGTAAAAATTACGTTATCATGCGAAGCAATTGCAACTGCTTTATCAATCATCTCAAGTGGTGTAACACAAACCGGACAGCCAGGTCCATGAACGAGTGAGATATTTTCGGGGAGCAATTCTTCAATTCCATATTTTAAAATTGAATGCGTTTGTCCGCCGCAAATTTCCATTATCGTCCAATGCTGCGTAACAATTTCTTTAATCTTATCGGAAAGATTTTTTGTTAACGAAGCATTTCTAAATTCATCAAGATATTTCATTATGGATTATTCCAGGTCTCCCATTTCTTTTAAAACGGCTAAAGTTTCCGCTGCATCTTTTTCATCAATTTTACTTAGCGCAAAACCTACGTGGGCAAGAACGTACTCGCCAATCTGCACATCAGGCAGCCATTGCAGACAAATCTCTTTTGTTATTCCGCTGAAACTTACTTTTCCCATTTTTAGATCGGGATTGCTTTCATCGATTGAAATTATTTTGCCGGGGATTGAAAGACACATAATTATTATTCCTTTTAAACTGCTTCTACTAATTTTAGTTTTTTTTGATTTACTGCAACGGCAATTTGTCCAAGACTGATTCCTCCGTCATTCGTTGGGATTCTTTGATGCCAGTAAGGTTTAAATCCCCTTGTGCGAAGCCTATGAACCGCATTTTCAAGAAGATATGCATTTTGAAAAACTCCCCCGCTAAGAACAATCTTTTCTTCGTGCGATTTCTCCGCAACTGAACAAATTATTTCTACTAATGTGTTATGAAATTTAGCAGAAATAATTTTAGATGAAGTTTTATTCTTCATTTCATTTAAAATTGTTTCAATCACTTTTCTCCAATCGATAATTAAAACTTCACCGGGAAGAAGATCAAAAGAATAACAATTGGAAATATTCGGAGCGGCGGCAAACTCAAGTTTCATAGCGGCTTCGCCTTCATACGATGCTGTTTGTTTTATTCCGGTTAGAAATGCAACCGCATCAAATAATCTCCCGACGCTTGAAGTAAGTGGTGAATTGATTTTATTCTTTAACATCTGCAAAAGAATTATCTTTTCTTGTTCAGAAAAATGCTTCAACACATCATTTTGTTTGTTGAATATTTCTTCGCCAAAAATTTCATAAAGCAAACCAACTGCCGAACGCTTCGGCTCTTTTATTGCAAGATCACCTCCGGGCAAGGGAAATTTTCTAAACTGTGCAACATGCTGAAATGAAGTTCCATCAAAGTGATAAAATTCGCCGCCCCAAATTGTTCCGTCTAAACCGTAGCCGGTACCATCCCACGAAACACCTAGCGCGGTTCCATCAAGTTTATTTTCTGCATAACAAGAGGCAACATGCGCTTGATGATGCTGGACGAAAGTGACATTTTCAAAATTACTCTTTGCAAATTTTGTTGAAAGATAATCAGGATGAAGATCGGCAACAACATGAACATCTTTTGCTTCATAAAGTTTTTTAAAATCATCAACAACGTTTTGGAATGCGGAAAAAGCTTCTTGAGTTGATAAATCGCCAATGTGCTGACTTACAAAAACATTTTTGCCGGAAGATAATGCAACGGTATTCTTCAAATGTCCGCCGACTGCCAAGTAAGTTTCATCTTCCATTTCACAATTCAACTCAACCGGGAGCGGCGCATATCCACGCGCTCTGCGCATAATCATTTCTCTTTCCAAAATCACACGAACAATTGAATCATCAACGTGCCGGACGATTGGACGATTGTGAATAAGAAAATAATCTGCAATATTTTTTAATCTTTGAAATGCTTCTTCTTCTGAAATACACATCGGTTCTTCGGAAAGATTTCCGCTTGTTGCAATTACCGGGATTTGCAACTCTCTCAATAGAAGATGATGAAGCGGCGTATATGGCAGCATCACACCAAACATCGGATTGCCCAGCGCAATTGAATCATGTACAAGTTCTTGATTTCCTTTTTCTTTTCTTTTCAGCAAAACAATCGGCGCTTCGGGTGATTTGAGAAGACGTTCTTCAAAGGGAAAAACTTCACAAATATTTTTTACGCTTCCGAAATCGGGAAACATTAACGCGAACGGTTTCCCCTCTCTATTTTTCCTTTTGCGTAACAAGGTTATTACATTTTCGTCATCTGCTCTACAGATTAATTGATAACCTCCTAATCCTTTAAGCGCAACAATTTTTCCGTGAAATATTTTTTCTGCCGTTTGCAAAATTGCGTTGTTATTTTTTGAAAGAACTAAACCGGAAGGAGTTAACAATTCAACATGCGGACCGCAATTTGGACAGGCAATCGGCTGCGCGTGAAATCTGCGATCAAGTGGATCGAGATATTCTTTTTTGCAGTCATCGCACATTTTAAATATTTTCATCGAAGTGTTCGGGCGGTCGTACGGCAGTGATTCAATAATAGAAAATCGCGGACCGCAATTAGTGCAATTAATAAACGGATATAAATATCTTCTATTATTCGGATCGAACATTTCTTTCAAACAATCATCGCACACAGCAATATCGGGAAGAATGAACGCTGAAGTTTTTCCGTTGCTTTTGCTTTCGCGTATTTCAAATTGTGTGTAACCGGTTGCATCAAGAAAAGAGAATTCCATACTTTGAATTATTGCGTGAACCGGTTTCTCTTTTTCTATTCGTAAAAGAAAAACGTTAAGAATTTCTTTTTCTCTTTCTGCTTCAATAAAAACTCCGGTTGGAGAATTGAGTACAAATCCTTTTAAATGAAGTTCTGTTGCAAGCCGGTAAATAAATGGGCGGAAACCGACTCCCTGAACCGCACCGCGAATTACGATTGATACTCGCTGAATCATTTATTGATTTGCCTGCGTTAAGATCCAATTACACCAATCGGAAATACCCGCATCAGTTGTGCATGATGTTTCAAATATTTTTAAATCGGGATTTATTGCCAGCGCATTCTCTTTTATTTTTTGCACGGAACAATTTACGTAAGGTAGTAAATCAATTTTATTTATTATTAACACCGAAGCGTTTCTAAACATAGCCGGATATTTCAGCGGTTTGTCATCGCCTTCCGTGGTGCTAAGCAAAACAACTTTTGTGTCTTCGCCTAAATCAAATCCTGCAGGACAAACGAGATTGCCGACGTTTTCAATTATCAGAACATTGAGATGAACATAATCAATTTTTGTTAATGCATCGCGGACTAATCCTGCATCCAAATGGCAGCCGCCGTTGGTTACAATTTGCGCAACGGGAACACCGAGCAAATCAATTCTTTGCGCGTCAAGATCGGTTTGCACATCGCCTTCAATTACTCCGATTTGTATTTTCTCTTTTAGATGAACGATCGTCCGTTCAACAAGACTTGTTTTACCGGAGCCCGGCGAACTTAAAAGATTGAATGAAAAAATTTTATGCGCTTTCAATTTTATACGAATGTCATTTGCAATAACATCATTCTTTTCCAGAACTTTTCTTTCAACGGTTATTAACGGCAAGGCAATACCTCTTGATTGGTTGGTGAATCTTCAAATTCAATTTCTGAAACGGTAAGTTCGTTCCCCGAAATAATGTTGATGGAGGAACTTCCGCATTTGGGACAAGCAAACAAAAATCCCTCTTGCTCTGAAACATTGCCGCAGCTTTTACATTCAAGTTTAATGGGAACGTGGTCAATCAGCAATTTTGCATTTCCCATTTTACTGTTTTGTATCAACGCATTAAAGCAGAATTCAAGCGAATCTGGAAGAACGTTCTGCAGCTTTCCGATCTTCACTTTAATTGATTTTATCCGTTCATTTTCATCCGAAGAGTAATATTGTTCTGCAATTCCGATAATTTCTTGAGCGATAGAAAGTTCGTGCATCTTTTAAATTCTTGTTAAGTAAAAATCCAATAAACACCAATAACTAAAGAAGCGCTGCTGAAGCCTATAAGCATCTTCTTATAAATTTCCGTTCCGCGCAATTTCATCCTTTGAGAAAGAAATCCGAGGAACGTTGAAAAAAGTACCATCGAAAAAATTGTTCCGATACCGAAGAAAAGAAGATAGAGCGCCGCATCGGTTTGAGAAGCAAATGCAAGCGCAGGTAAAATTCCGAAGATATGTGAAGTGCCTGCCAAGCCGTGCATAATGCCTACGCCGAACGCAGCATGAAAATGATTGTGTGTTTTTTGTGTCTCTTTTTTATGAACTTTTGAATGGAAATGAAAATGCGTGTGTTCGATATTATTGTGGTCGTGGGTGTGGGCGTGAATTTTTTTTGTGACCGCTTTTTTAATTCCCCATAAACCGATGAGAATTAAAATCACTCCGACAAGTTTTTCGCTATAACCTGAAATAGCATTAAGTGAAAACATCTCACGAAAGAGAAGAGCGATTCCGCCAAGCAGAATTACTCCGCTCGTATGTCCGAATCCCCACTGTAAACCTAATGAACTTGCTGATTTATTATGCTGAATTGCCAGCGGAGAAACCGCCGCCAAATGATCCGGACCGGCAAAAACATGAATAGAACCGGCGGCGAATCCTGCGATTACAGAAATCATATTGGTCACCCTTATACTATTCGATTATAGAAACACTACTTCTGCTCAAGAACCTTTGCCCTAATTTAATACTTGCTGAATATTAAATTTTTCTGTTTGTAATTACAAAAATTATCTGAAAGATTCAACAAGGGGGTTGGATTAATTTTAAAACATCGATTGGCAATAAAATGATTTGTGGGAAGTTTGATTGCGGATTTTCGAATTGTATCAAAATGTTGTATTTAAAAATTGAGATGTTGGAGTTTTTCTACTCTCAATTTTCTAATTGTTTTTTGTAAATCCGATTCCAATTGTTGGGAGTACTAATGTTCCTTGTTTTTGAGGGCAACTTATACCAACTCCTATTAACCAATAGAATTGTAAATTTTTAGATTTGAAGATATACTCTTTCCCAATATCAATTTGATAATAATTACCATAATTTTTTTTCAACATGTTATCAGATGGATCATAGTGGAGAGGCAATGTTGTATAATACAGGTATTCAATTGATACTTTGTTAAAAATCCAAAAATCGTTAAAGTAACTTGCTGTAATTCCCCAACCGGCACCACTTCCTGGGACATGAAAACCAGCCCCGTAAGAAGTCCATGTAATCCCATATTTAAGTGTGAGATCGTATTTTCTATCGATTTGATAGCCTACCCCGATTTGCGCAAACTCTGATAAACCCATTCCTATAGAATAATAGATTTTTCTAAGACTATCATTTTCATTTGCAAAGAAGTTGTTGATACTTCTTTCGTTGTTTAAGTTGAAATTTGTTTTATGCTCATACTTCTCCACATATTGACATTTAAGAGTTGTTGCGAGGACGATTACAAATAAAATGGCAAAAGTATATTTTTTCATCGCGACTTTCTCGGTACAAATTTTAGTTTAACTTGTTACTTAATCTCAAACGAAGCATTAACTACCGCGGTAATTTCTTTTTCGATTGAGCTTAGATACGTTCATATCCTAACTAAAAATGTTGACTCTTTTTCTTTCAAATAGACCAATCAAAACCAAAACCGATTTTGAAAATCAAATCAAATTTAGAAACTATTTTTTTGAATCCTTCAGAATTAAATTCATAATCATATTTCCACTCTTTTGGACTTGGAATAAAAACCATAAATTCTAGTGAGGAATGCTTTCCGGTTACAAATCCAATTCCTGCCCCAGGCATTAAAAAAGTAGTTTCGTTGTTACTATGCGTACCATGTCCTTCCCCGCCCATAAAATGTGCATTATAGGCGGCTAGAAAACAAATATTTTCCGTTGGAAAATATTTTATATACCCGCCGAATTCAAAACCGCCATAATCTTCCATAATCGAATACCCGGGTCTAACATCAATTTGAAGATTTTGAGAGACGTTAAGACCACAAACAAAATATAAATTAAACGGAGCCGGATTTAGGAGAAATGTTTTTCCGATACCTGTTTTTTCGTATGAGGGGGCAAATATTTCTGAACGGAAACCTAATTTAACTCCCTGTGCAAAATTATGGTTGATGAAAAAGAATCCGACAATTACAATTATTTTTTTCAAATAAATAATTCCTTTTAATCTTAGAAGTCTTTATGGAAATATCTCACTTGTGTTTCCTAATAGCCATATTCCATCGGCATGCCAAACATCGGAATCCATTCAAATCCCGGAGATTTTTCTTACTGCGTTACTTTATCTCAAACGATGCATTAACCACTGCGGTAATTTCTTTTTCAATTGAACTGAGATCGTTCACACCGTAATCTGAAATCATGTTGGAATTTTTCGGAGTTATCTGCAAAACGCCCATGCGTGCGTTGCGCATTGTCCCTAAGTCGCCGTCGGTTGCTTCGGCAATTTTCTTTGCGCGGATCATCGCGTCCTTTGCCGCTTCTGCCTGAATTTCAATTTTTATTTCCGCCATTTTTGAATATTGATATTCGGGCTGCTCAACGGAAAAATTTACGCCTCGCTCAATCACTGAACTTATCTCAAGCGAAAGATTTCTGATCTTGTTTACCTCTTTTGATTGCAGTTCGATTCTTTGCGAATAAACATAACCGCTAACGATATTCGTTTGCATTCCCTGCGCGTTCATCTCAAAAACGGGATAGTTCGTGATAGTAAAAAGATTTAACGATTCTTTTGGAAACCCTTTTTGTGCAAGGTATTGAAAGAGGATTGGTTTTTGTCGTTCGAGTTCGTGATACGCATCTTTTCCCGATACCGCTTGCACCGAAATTGTTCCGCGAAGTATTCCGAAATCGGAAATGATTTCTTTCTTCGCAGAACCGGTTACGGTGATCGTCTGATTTGCTTTGCTCACGCTCCGCCAGGTTCCGCTGATAAATAATGTCCCAATTAAAAACGCAGCGGCGAGAATTGTTACTGGTAGAACCCATTGATTTTTTGAAAACATAGTATTCGCTCCTATGGAAAATATTTATAAATATCTTTTCGGTGAAGGACACGGTAAAACACTATATGATCCGTTGAACGCAGTTCAAATCCAATTCGGTAATCACCAACGCGCATACGGTAGAAAGAAGAAGTCCCTTTTAGTTTTTTTACATTGTGAAATTCGGAAATGTTGTTTGCGCTCGGAAAAGTTTCAAAAACCATTTTTTTAATATGGTGGGCATCGTTTTCATTAAGTTTTTCTAAATCTTTCAGAAAAACCTTCTTAAAACTAACGATCATTTTTTTAACTCGATTACTTTGATTGCTTCTTCCAAACTGATTTCTTCATCATCGGCTGCTTCAGTCATCGCTTTTGCAATTC
>JALNWB010000109.1 GCA_023231105.1 Ignavibacteriaceae bacterium
AACCGGTGTTGGCGCTATTAAAGGATTTTCTGCCGTCCGTTGGGGAGTTGCAAGAAACATTTTGTGGGCTTGGGTTTTAACAATTCCTCTCTCAGGTTTAATTTCCGCATTAATGTATTGGATTGCAGTTACGTTTTTGAAGTAGTAGATGGTCAAGAGAGCAGTCATTGGTCAAACGATGCACAGAAGATGATGGGGATTATCTTTGTAGCTCTTGTTTCTTCCGGAGCCATGAGATCAACTGAAGAAATTCCACTTTGGGTTGTCTTATCGTGTCACTTGTCAATTGCGCTTGGTACAATGTCAGGCGGATGGAGAATAGTAAAAACGATGGGGCAAAAGATCACCAAACTTCGTCCTTTTGAAGGATTTTCCGCAGAAACAGCAGGAGCTTTAACTCTTTTTGGAACAGCGATATTTGGTATTCCGGTAAGCACAACGCACACCATCACCGGTTCAATTATCGGTGCGGGAATAACAAAACGTTTATCAGCAGTTAAATGGAAAGTTACGGTTGATTTAGTTTGGTCTTGGATAATAACTATTCCCATCACAGCGCTATTTGCGGCGTTTATTTACTGGGTAACGGTAACGTTTTTAAAGTAGTTAGTGGTCATTGGTCTTTTTTTTTAGTTCAGATAGACGGAACTAAACCTCATTTTTTTACTCCGTAGGAGCGGTCTGTTTATTCAATCCATTCAAACAAATATTTTTCATTATAATCGATCGCATATTTTGTTAGAAATTCAATGTATTCTTCTCTAAAACTTTTTTTCTTGTGATGCTCTTGTTGGTTTAATATATAATGAACCACGTTATCAATATGACTTCGTGAATAAGAAAACGCTCCAAATCCCTCCTGCCAATTAAATTTTCCCTTCATCCATTTGTTATCATTAATAAATTTAGAGGAACCTGCTTTTATATCACGCACTAAATCGGAAATGGCAATTGATGGTTGTAGTCCAATAAAAACATGAGTATGGTCTTGCATGCAAAAGATTGCCAACATCTTTTGTCCCCGGTTTTGTACAATGCCCGTTATGTATTTATGAAGTTCTTCCCGATTGTCTTTTGGTATTAGATTTTGTTTTCCTTTAACCGCAAAAACAATCTGGATATATATCTGCGAATATGTGTTTGGCATAATTTCCCTTCCGTTTTAAATGAAACTATTTGATATATTTATTTGTACACAGGTCGCTCCTACGGAGCTCATTTCAACTCGTTTTTTTTTTCTACAAACGGGTCGCCCCGAAGGGGCTTGTCTTAATTGTTATTTGTTTTTCTACAAACGGGTCGCTCCTATGGGGCTCATTTCAGTTCGTTATTTGTGTTTCTACAAACAGGTCGCTCCTATGGAGCTCATTTCAGCTTGTTATTTTTTCTCTACAAACGGGTCGCCCCGATGGGGCTTGTCTTAATTGTTATTTGTGTTTCTACAAACAGATCGCTCCTACGGAGCTCATTTCAGCTTGTTATTTTTTTTCTACAAACGGGTCGCCCCGATGGGGCTTGAACTTAATTGTTATTTGTGTTTTTACAAACAGATCGCTCCTACGGAGCTCATTTTCAACTCGTTATTTTTTTTTCTACAAACAGATCACTCCTACGGAGTTTAGTTGTTAACCAATATTTCTTTTCTACAATCAGTCCGCCCCGAAGGGCTATGCTTTTTTTTCTTAGCTCCGTAGGAGCTTTCTGTTTGTAGCATATTAGAGAACGCAATTATTTTAGCTCCATAGGAGCGATCTGTTTTTTTTTATTAAAAATAAAATGATAAAGTTAGTTTAGCATTAACAAAAGACCATTTTACCTGATACGATTTCACTGGATTATCATTCTCATCCCATACATCGTCTTGAAAATAATTAGCAACAATAGTCTGACTCCCGCCGATAGATAGATGTTTTGAAATAAAGTATTCCGTTCCAAAACCGGTCTCAATAGTATATCCTATATTATTCGTTTTTCGATATAATATGAGGTCCAGTTCATAATTAATTAATCTCGGTCTTTTGTAAGTGTAGATATTGACACCTCCCGCAATTACAGCATAGAACGAAATATTATCTATATTAAAAACTGTATATTCCATTCCAATTGTGCCATTGAATATGTTTTTATCTTCACTGGAAGGTCCGGCAGAGGATTCGATACTTAACCCATCCCATGTATAATATCCTTTTAGGAAAAATGCCATAGAGGTCGAGGGTCTATATTTAAAACCAATATTATTGGAAATGAAATTTTTATAATCCAGTGTGAACCCATACTTACATAATGTTGAATCTTTCTCTTCTGCATGTATCGGGAGATGAAAAAGTAGTAGTACAATGAGAAATGTTTTCATATTGGATTCCTTATTTTATAAAATGTTAAGTTCTCTTAATTAGTTGGTAATTTTCTAAAAATAAAATGATAAGGTTAAGGAAGTTTTTCCAACCTCTATTCGAGAATAGGTGCCTGGTTCAGGATTCATAGTGAGCGCATAGTTAGCTTTAGAAAGGTTGAAAGAAATTAATTGGTTGCATCCAACTGATATATGATGAGAAAAGAAATATTCTATAGTTAAACCTGAATTTAGTGTATAACTAATTTGTTGTTCATCAAAATTTCCTAAATAATAGTAATACTTTCCGATGAAATATGCATCCGTGTAGTCGTGAATAGTTACACCGCCGGAAAGTAGTAAAGAAATTGAAAGGTTATCGACCGTATGAACGGTATATTCAACGCCAAGACTTCCTCCATAGGTTCTTATGTCAATTGTTCCTTGTCCTTCGGTCATGGGAATCGGTTTTTGGGCCTCAAACTTTCCTTTAAAGAAATAAGTCATAGTTTCTGATTGTCTATATTTAAACCCAATTTGATTAATCATCTCATCTTGGTAATCCATTACAAAACCGTAATGGCACAAAGAAGAATCTTTCTCCTGTGCAGGAACAGAATGACTAAAGATTATTATCAGAACAATTAAAAATATTTTCATAAACGCTTCAATATTTTGTTATGCTTAGTAAGTTCTATAGGTTGCAAATCCCACAATCAATACTCAAACTCAGCAGGTCTTTTCATATTTTCTTTTCCGATACTCTCGATCAATTCGCGGTAAGTGATCAGTTTGATTTTATTTTTTTTAACTTCAGCTAAAAATTCCGGAGAAAGAAGAGCGGATAATTCAGCCTGCCGATGGAGGCTCATCTTTGGAGGACCAAAAGGATTCATATCGATCATCGCCCGAAGTTCGTCATTATCTACTCCGCAATGGCAAACCATCAGATTAACTTTTCCTTTCTCCAATTTATTTTGAAGAATATTAATGAGGCTGTCTTTCTTCGATTCTATAGGAGCGGGATACATATTGTCCGTATAAAATTCTCCGAAGTAGCGGGAAATTCCAAGATGATTTTCTTTTGCTAAGGTTTCAACAATATCGCGGTACTCAGGTTTATCCATTGCAGTTCCCATGTGATAATCGATGTAATCAATCTTTAAACCGCTGTTCATTGCACGTGCAACTTGCGCACGTAATTCTTTTTCTACTTCATCAAGTTTCGGGTTATGTTCGTGAAATGTTTTCCGTGAAGGGAAAAAATAACCGGCTTCATCGGTTAATGATGAGACCTCTTTCCCGAGAACCGGTCCCCACCGGTAGTTCTTCCATTCGGCATTTAAGGTTAAGTGAATACCGACAGAGACCTGCGGATTGGCTTTAAGTATCTCAACTGCTTGCTGATACCAGGGACAAACAAACATGACTGATGTTGAAAAAGGTATTCCGCTTCCGGTCATTTTTTCTAATGCTAAGTTGGTAGAATTAGACATTCCGGAATCATCACAGCGGATTAGTAATGTTACTTCTTCATTCTTTTGCTGTGCCGAAAGAGGAGTTAATAAAAGTAAGACTAAAACAAATATCTTAAGATGATTCATCCTTGTTACCTTTTCAATTATTTCTTTTGAATAACTGAAGTTACGCATGAGTTGAATATTATGAATTTTCCTTTGCGAAACTTGGTGACTTAGTGGCTCAATTTCTTTTTTTTCTCTTGCCACCAAGTCACAAAGACACTAAGAAATCACAATCTGCGTAACTTCAGTGAATAACTTAAATCCCCAACTCTATTTGTTTGCTTTTCTTCCCTTTGAATTGCGCCGCTTTAAATGTGATGTTCGTTTGAGGAAGCTTTGGGAATTTGTTGCTAAAGAAATCCTTTAAAGTAAGGATTTGAATTTTTGGATATTGGAATCCCGGGAACTCTACAAAGCCTTGCTGGGCTGTGGTATCTAACATTGGTTTGGTAGCTTGCTCAATTGATAAGAACACGCCGAGTTCGCATTTGTGTTTTGAGAGAACACCGATTAACGCATCAATATCTTTTGATTGCACTTTGCCCCCTTTAACTTGAAATGCAACACGTATAGACTGAGTGTCCGAAACAAGATATTGTCCGATGCCGTCTATTCCTTTGTCTGCCCCTTTTGAACCGAACGTTGTTGAGAAAACTTCAAACTCTGTTAGCCACCAATCCTGGAAGGCGTTCGGGTTTTGCTTCCACAATTCTATTGCGCTTACTTCATCCGTAGGAGTGCCGCGCACTTCAAAACTGCTTAGATGCTTGCCGTAGGTGTCGTTCAATCTTCTTTTAATTAACGAAATGGCAATTGGAGAAATATCAATCCCTATCCAGTTGCGGTGTAAACTTTCCGCCGCATCAACGGTTGTGCCGCAACCGCAGAAACCGTCGAGCACCGTGTCTCCTTCGTTACTGCTTGCCTGTATAATTCTTTCTAATAATACTTTTGGTTTTTGAGTTGGATAACCAAGATATTCACCACCTAAAACTTGTTTCATATCAGTCCAAACATCCGGAATTTTTTCACCTTCGCTGATATCTAAATATCTTTTTAATCTAGGCATACCATTTTTAGTGTAAATAATTCTGTTTTGAGTTTCTAATTCTGCCATTTTCTCTTTAGCATAAACCCAACATCTTGTATCTGGCGGTGAAATTCCCTTCCAGACATAAATTTGACCTTTTGAAGCTCGTTGAATTGGAGCCGTTAAATCACTTTGAGTATATCTTCTGCCAGTTTCTTCTTCTATGTGATTATAATTATTCGTGACATATTCTGGATTTAGAGGTCGATAAACTTGATTCCAAATATCTTCACCAAGGTTCTTTGCGTATCTAAATATTATATCGTGTACTGCTCCAAATTTTCTTTGAACATTTCCTTTTGCATTAATGCGTTGCCAAATAATTTCATTTGCATAATTCTTTGACCCAAAAACAATATCACAAACCGTTTTCAAATAATGACTCATCGTCGGATCGCAGTGTAGATAAAAACTTCCGGTTGGTTTAAGAACTCTGTGGAGTTCAACCAAGCGGAGACTCATCATAACAAGATAGGGGAAAGCGTGCGGCGCAACTTTTTGATAAGTGAGGAGAAGATAAAAAAGGTTTTCCGTTTTCATCGTGTGGAGTTCTTGCAGAGAATCTTGTATGCTCTTCAAAGACCATGTATCTTCAAACGCAATACGCTGTGTTTGTATTTCCTTATCGTCAAAGAAAATATTGTAATCGCGCTTGCTGTTAAACGGAGGATCAATATAGATCAGATCAACCGATTCATCTTTAATATTATCCCGAAGGACGTTTAAGCAATCACCCAAATAAATGTAGTTCATAGTGTGTAACTTCCTATAAATAATTCTATGGTAAATCTACACAAATAATATTTTTTAGAAAACTGGATTTAACCCTTTTCATACTCGCAATTAACCACTCCCTCTCCTTGTTAAGGAGAGGGATGAAGGGTGAGGTTATAACTTCCCAATCTGGCAGAGCCAGAACCAAAAATAAATAATGAATAACGAACAAGGAATGTAGAATATCGAATTATAAAAACTTCATGACTTGATATTCCGTGTTCGATATTCGATATTCATATTCATGAAAATATTCTTGCCATTTTACGCAGCCCGCCGCGGCGGATTTACTAACTATCTAATAACCACTGACGATTGACCACTGACCATCAACTTTTAACAATTCCATAACACTTCCTTAACACTACGTTAACAGTGTGGTAGTAAGTTTACTTGCGAAAAGAAATTTATAAGGAATGTTGTATCAAGATAGCATATTTCAACGCGTCGTTTAAGATTGGGCAGGATGGAGTTACCCGCGTTCTCTATAAAATGATCCAGGGCGCTCTGGAACGTAACCATGAAGTAATCGGCATTACCTCCGTTCTTCCGGAACAAGAGGAGCAAATAATTCCGATGTATCAAGTTCCGTCGGTAGTAATGCCGCTTCAAAAAAACTACCGTCTTGCGCTTCCGGGGTATCATGCATTTGCAAAAGTGCTTGAAAAATTTAACCCTGATATTTTACATATTAATAGTCCATGTCCACTTGGTTACAGCGCCATGAAATACGGACAATTTTTTAACATCCCGGTTGTAGCAACGTATCATACCCATTTCCCGAAATATTTACCCTACTATCATTTATCGGCGTTGGAAGAATGGACATGGAAACTCTCCCGCTCATTATATAATAACATTGATCGGACGTTTGTTCCCACGCGACCAATTATGGATGAACTCACTCAGCATAATTTCCATGAGCTTGAATATTTACCAAATGGTGTTGATGGTGTTTTGTTTAATCCCAACCGCCGGTCTTCTGCATGGAGAAAACAATTTAGTAACGGTGAAAAACCGATCGTTCTTTTTGTAAGCAGACTTGTTTGGGAGAAAGATCTCCATGTACTTGCCGAAGCCTACAAAGTATTACATCCAAAGCGAAACGACTTTGAGATGATTGTTGTTGGTGATGGACCTGCACGAAAAGAATTTCAAGCGATGATGTCGGGGGCGCATTTTCTAGGGTATCAATCGGGAGAAACGCTCGCGGAAATATTTGCTTCGGCGGATATCTTTGCTTTCCCTTCAACAACAGAAACGTTTGGACTTGTAACACTTGAAGCAATGGCTTCGGGGCTTGTTCCCGTTGCGGTGAATGTCGGAGGCGCGGTTGATATTATTGAAGATGGAAAATCGGGATTCTTTTCTTCGGCAGAAAGCGGGAAGGATATGGCTGAGAAAATTGCTTTTCTCCTTGATAATCCCGGGCAGAGAAAAGTTATGTCAAAAAATGCTCATGCAAGATCTTCTGCTTTTCATTGGGAAAATATCTTCGAACAATTATTTTCAAGTTATAGAGAACTCCTAAATATTTATAGGCAACACCGGACTTCGCATGACGCAGCATAGTGCAGCGTTTCCGCCCATTGGCTATAGTTCAATACTCAAGTTAACCGCGTTGTTAGATAAACCGCTAAAGCGGTTGAAAGACGAATCATCGTTTTTCATTAACACCTCGATTAATCGAGGTGTTAATGAATTAAAAATTTTATTTGTAACCGTTTCAACGGTTTTAGTTACCACTTGTTTTGGGCAGTCAACTTGAACACTTTACTTACTTCTGATCGTTTAGTATCCGATTCACGCGGGTATAAACTTATTCATATTTCCGATCCCCATTTAAGCAGGCAGTATTACCGGGAACATATAAAAGCATTTAAAATTCTTTTAGAGACAGCGTTGAAGGCAGGCGCCGATCATATTTTAATAACCGGCGACATAATTAGTACGGCAGACCCTGATGATTTTTATCTCGCGCGTGAAATTTTTGCAAGATTTGGATTGCTCGATTCGCGCAAGCTTACTGTGGTTCCCGGCAATCATGATATTTTTGGCGGACCTCACCGCGCTGTGGATGTGCTTAGCTTTCCAAAATATATTCGCAATGTTGATTATGAAAAACATTTAAAATTATTTTGTGATTCATTTGCAGAAACATTCGAGGGAGTTAAAACATTGGTTAAAGACTCACTATTTCCCTTTATAAAACAAGCCGGTCCTTTTTCAATTCTTGGATTAAATTCAATTTCACGGTGGTCGTTGTGGAATAATCCGCTTGGCAGTAACGGAAGTTTAAGCGTTGAACAAGTTGTTTCGCTTAAATCTTTAATTGAATCGAATGTGCTTGTTGAAGAAAATCTTCTTGTTGCAATGCACCATCATTTTCATGATTTGAACGATGAGGCTACCCAAAACAAATTGTGGAAGAGAATTGAATCAAAAACAATGCGGATGAAAAAGCGGAAAAGCATTATCAAGTTGTTTAATAAATTTAATGTTTCATATGTTCTTCATGGTCATGTTCATATGAATGAATTCTATGAGAAGAAGAATATCAAGTTCATGAATGGCGCAGGGGCTGTGTGTGATGATCCTATTCCTTATCTGAAATACAATGTAATTGAATGTGAAAATGGAAAGACTTACGCCCACATTGAACAACTGAACATCCCTTATCAAACTTCAGCTTTAAAGAAACCCCTCAATCTCCGATATAGAGAAGCGTCTTTTGTTCATAGTGATAGCTTGTTTGTTTAACAGATAGGGGGAAATCTTCAACCGCTTTGTATATCGCGTCTTCCAATTTTTTAACAATTCCATAACACTTCCTTAACACTATGTTAACAGTGCGGCAGTAACTTTACTTGCGAAAAAAAATTTTATCACAATTAGGAGAACAACATGGAAGAAAGAGAATCATCAAGTTTATTAATCATTGCCGTTGCATTTTTACTGGGATTTATTTTGTCACTCTTTAGAAGCGAATATTTCTTCGGAATTATTTCGTTAGGATTTTCAATCCTTGTTTACAGCCTCGGATTTATTTTAGCCAAACAAAAAGATAGCAAAGACTTATCGAACCAGTTTGAGAATTAAATGCTTCAGATAGACTTAAATAAAATCCTTAGAAACAGAATCCCTTCACTTTACGGAAAGAAAAGTTTGCTACCGCGCAAGGTAGTAGAATCGGTTTTGTCAAGAATGATGAGGGTAAAAAAGATTAATACTTTTTTAGCCAAATACGAAGGAGCGGATGCTCCTGCGTTTATTGATGGACTTTTTGAAGAATTGGATTTTTCTTATTCGGTTTCAAAAAAAGATAAGGATAAAATTCCGAGTGAAGGAAAAGTGGTAATCGTTTCCAATCATCCCCTTGGCGGCTTGGATGGATTAGCGCTGCTTAAACTTGTCCTTGAAGTTCGCAGTGATGTGAAAATAGTTGTAAACGATATTTTATTGCAGATAGAAAATCTAAAAACTCTTTTTCTCCCCTATAATTTATTTGATAGCGGAATTCAGAAAGAAAATATTGCGGCTATTGATAAAGCGTTGAAAGAAGAAAGTGCTGTTATCTTTTTCCCGGCAGGAGAGGTTTCGAGAATTACATTACATGGTTTACAAGACATTACCTGGACACGCGGAGCTTTGCACTTTGCCGAAAAAGCACGCGCTTCAATCCTTCCGGTATTCATTAAGGGGAAAAATACTTTCGGCTTTTATGCGGTTTCTGCTATATCCAAAGCTGGATCAATTTTTCTTTTACCACGTGAATTATTTAAACAACGCGGAAAGACAATCAATATAAAAATAGGCAACCTTATCCCGGCAAAAATTTTATTCGCCGGATTACTGAAGGGAAAGGTCTTATCAAATGCCTTAAGAAAACATGTTTATCAAATCGGGAAAAATAAAAAGGGAATATTTTTAACCGAGAGGAATGTTATTCATCCAATAGATCCAAAAAAAATTAAACGGCAGCTGCTTGCCGCCAAACTTTTGCAAAATATTGATGAGAAGAAAAAAGTTTACTTACTCTCAAACAATAAACTCTTCCCTGATGTTATTAAAGAAATTGCACGGCTCCGCGAAGTAACTTTCAGAAAAATTGGCGAAGGCACTGGGAAGAAATTAGACACCGATCCTTATGATGCATATTACCATCATATTGTTTTATGGGATGAAGAAAATTTAGAAATTATGGGCGCGTACCGGGTTGGCGTGGGAAGTGAAATAATTGAAAAATATGGAACAAGCGGTTTTTATTCATCAACGCTTTTCAACTATTCGGAACAATTTCTCTATCATATTCCTTATTCAATCGAATTGGGAAGAAGTTTTATTCAGGCAAAATATTGGAATACAAATGCCTTAGATTATTTATGGATGGGGATAGGGGCGTTTCTTGTGGCAAATCCAAAAGTGCAATTTCTCTTTGGACCGGTCTCATTAACAAATAATTATCCGGCTGAAGTAAAAGAGATGATAGTTTTCTTTTATGAAAAATGGTATGGGAATACTTTTAGTTTGGTTAACGCGAAAAACAAATTCAATATTCGCGAAGAGCAAAGGAAAAATTTATCAACGATTTTTAGTTCGAATAACTACAAAGAAGAACTCAAATTATTTAAGCAGAATCTGAGATATTTCGGAATGTCAATCCCTCCGCTATATAAACAATATACGGCGTTATGCGAACCGGGTGGCGCGCAGTTTCTTGATTTTGGAGTTGATCCCGATTTTCAAAACTGCATTGACGGTTTTATCCTAATTGATATTGATCTGATCAAATATGCAAAAAAAGAAAAGTACATTTACAGTAATATGAACTTTGGTGAAGAAGCTCCGGACTATTTATTCAAGGAAGCTGTCTGATAACGGTTTTTGAAAGCTTTACTTAACAATTTCTTAATATAGGCGTAACAATTACATAACATGACGACATTAATTTTGTAATACAATTACTATTTAAAAGAGAGAGAGAAAATGTATTTGTATTACAACTACGAATGGAACAAACAATTTATTATGCAGGCACTCACCATTTTTTTTATATTCATCTTCGGATTAGGTTCATTGTCCGGTCAGAATAAAGGTTCGATCGGCGGAAAAATAACAGATAAATCCAACAACGAAGAATTGATCAGTGCATCGGTGTTAATCAGCGGGACAACTATGGGGGCGACTTCGGATCTTGATGGGACGTATTCTATAAGGGCTTTAAAACCGGGAAAATATTCGTTGAAATTCTCCTACATTTCTTACCAATCATCAGTTGTTGAAAATGTTGTAGTGGAAGAGGGGAAAGAGACAAGGATCAATGTTCAACTTGAGCCTGAAACCAAAGAAATGAATGAGATTGTGGTTTCTGCCGATGCCTTAAAATCTACTGAGGCGGCTATGTTAAACATTCAAAAAAAATCATTTGGGATTGTAGATGGTGTTAGTGCCGAGTTAATTAAAAAAAATAACAGCTCGGACGGCTCCGATATTCTAAAAAGAATGACCGGTGTTACTATTTCAGAAGGAAAATATGCGTACATCAGGGGAGTTAGCGACCGTTATAATTCTACGATGCTGAACGGAGCGAATCTACCCAGCACCGACCCGGAAAAGAAAAGCGTTTCCTACGATTTATTCCCCTCATCTTTAATTGAAAATATCATCACAAGTAAGACGGCGACTCCCGACAAACCGGCTGATTTTTCGGGCGGATTAGTCCAAATTAATACCGTTGAATTTCCTTCAAATTCTTTAATTGAATTTAGCATGGGGAGCGCATACAGTACGTTATCAACAAACAGAGATAGGCTAGTGTATGCTTCCGGTAAATATGATTTCCTCGGCATCGATGACGGATCCCGCGATTTACCTGCAATCGTTCCGGAGAGTCACGTTAACACTTCTCTTGGCAGCAAAACAATTCAAGAGATCGGGAGGTCATTTAAAAATGACTGGAATACAAAAAGCGGGAAGATACCGTTTAACTCAAACTTCAAGTTATCTATAGGAAATTCTTACATACTCGGTGAAGAAGGAATGCTTGGATTTATAGGGTCGCTTTCATATTCATCGAATAACGAATTAAGAAAGTATGAAAGAAAATATTATAATTATAGCGGTATCTGGTACGACTATACCGGTACGGATTACTTAAATAACATTCTTTGGGGAGCGTTATTCAACGTTAGTTATAAGTTTGGCGGGAATAATAAGATAAGTTTTAAAAATATCTATAATCAAAATACCGATAATAATGTAGTTACAACCAAGGGAAGTCATTACTACGTTCCCGAATACAGAGAGGCAACTTCTCTTCAATTTACGCAACGGTCTCTTTATTCAACTCAGTTGATCGGTGAATATGTTATTAATTTCTTAAATAACAGTATGTTCAATTGGAATATCAATTATGCCGACTCCAAAAGAAAAGAGCCGGACACTAGAAAATATTGGTATAGCAAAGAATTAGACGCTCCCGCAAGTGATTTACGTTTTTCAATGAATCAAGCTACTGCAACGCGGTTTTTTTCTGATCTGAAAGATAAGAGCTATGGGTTTAGCGGCGACTTTCAGATAAAGCTCTTTGAGGACCCTTTCATGCCGAATTTTAAGGTTGGTTATCTACAAAACAAGAAGGATAGAGATTATACTCCGAGAGTATTCGGATTTGATTTCAACCAGAGGAAAACTCCAATAAGTTTGAGAGACAGTATTTTCAGCCTTCCGGTTGAGGATATATTCCAACCGGGAAATATTAATCCTAACTTTATTTACGTTGTTGAAGTATCAAATCCGTCCGATAAATACGACGCGACAGAAACTGTTCAAAGCACCTACGCTATGTTCAATGCAACATTGTTTACCGATCTTAAACTGACCGGTGGTTTCAGATATGAATATTCAAAAGTGAGATTGTCCTATATCGATCCGCAGAGTTACTCAAAAACGTTAACAGTAGAACACAAATACAATGATCTTCTTCCTTCATTAAACCTTACGTATAAACTGAGCGAAAACATAAATTTACGCGGAGCGTACGGTAAAACGGTCGCACGTCCCGAATTAAGAGAGTTAGCTGTTTCCGGTTATTATGACTTTTTAACTGATGATTATGTTTTTGGAAATCCGGAATTGGTGAGAACCATAATTGATAACTATGATCTGCGGTTTGAATTTTATCCTAATCCGACAGAGTTGTTTGCCGCAAATCTTTTCTACAAACATTTTAATAAACCTATTGAAGTAATCGGAATAAACACAAGCTCTAAATCCCGCTCCTGGAAAAATGCCAATAATGCCGTGAGTTATGGCGTCGAATTGGAAGTGCGTAAAAATCTTGGATTTGTTTGGGATGGATTTAAACCATTATCGATTAATAGCAATATCAGTCTTATTAAGTCGGAAGTTGATCTTGGAACAGCAAGTTTGGGGCAAGCGGGAACCGTACAAAAACGGCCTCTACAAGGGCAAGCGGATTATGTGTTGAACATCGGGCTTTACTACGACCTGTATGAATCCGGATTGACGGCAAACCTTGTTTATAATAAAGTGGGGCAAAAAATTGTTGAAGTAGGTGTTGACCAAACCGGCGACATTTTGAGCAGACCAAGAGATCAGATCGATTTTAACATCTCTCAAAAAATATTTAATAATTTCACTCTGAAGTTCGCTGTAAAGGATTTGTTGGCTCAACATGATGTGACTATTCAAAGAACTCTCAATGGGGATAAAGTGGCGGACGACATTAAGCGGGGACGAATTATTTCTCTGGGGGTTTCGTATCAATTGAACTAAAAAGTAAAAAAGTGATTCTGTTTTTGTATGAGTATATAATTAACTAATTAAAAAGGAAAATGTTATGAGAAAAATATTTCTGTTATTGATCTTCGTATTTACATCTGTAGTCAGGTTGAGTGCACAAACTCAAGTTGAAGTTACAGGAGATATTACAACAAACACAACATGGAC
>JALNWB010000110.1 GCA_023231105.1 Ignavibacteriaceae bacterium
AATAATTTTCTCCAGCTTCCGGAAAATTTACCAATGTCGCCCCGTTGACTTAATTTGCCTTCCCGGTTGGCTTCAACCAACATGTCTGCTTCTCTTAATAAACTATCGATGGTTTCAACTTCTTTATTAAAAGCGATAGCAAGGGCATCTTTATCTGAAGCAAGTTTTACTTTTTGAATATTACCGGCTGAAATTTGTTCGGCAGCATAAATTTTTTCTTTCTGTGCTGATTGAAGTTCGATGAACAATTCAGTTAGTTCTCCAACCTCATCTTTTGATTTGTTTTCAATTACCAACTCGTAATTACCGAGTGCAAATTCTCTAACAATTTCTTTTAATTTGTTGATTGGCTTTGTAACAGCCGGGGCAAGGTAAAGCACGTTAAAAAGATAAACCAAAGCTCCAAAAAGAGCCCCCAAGATGGTTAAGAGACCAGCATCAGAAACCGTATCTTTTACTTTTTTATTCAGTTCATCTGATTTAAGCGTTAAATTCTTATTAATTCTCTCAAATTTTTCCACTAATTTTTTACCGACTTCTTCACCGGATGACGTGGCAATATCTGACGCCATTTCATAACTTTGTGAAGCGGCGGCGCTCAAAATTCCGTCTGCAACAACGTTTTTATATTCATTCCAAATTCCTCTAACTTCAATTAAATCGTTTTTAGTAGTTCCTTCAAAATTTGAATTGAGAAGCGAATCTAAGGCTAATTCAATATTTTTTTTCCCTTGATTAAACGCCTTGATATTTTCGCCGAATTTTGAACCAAAAGCAGGAATAGTGGTTTGGAGCAAAACAAACTGTGTTTTTTGGAACGTAGAATAAATATTAGAAACCTGCTGCTGTGGAATAACATATTCTTTTACCAACTGATCTTTTACATCTGATATTTTTTCTAAATAGACGTACCCGACTAAGGCTATTATGGTTGAAATTGCTCCCAGAAAGGTGTACCCCCCTTGTATTTTCCTAACAAACTTTAGATTTTTAAACCAATTCATTTTATCTCCGAGATTAATTAAATTTAATTTGGACAATCGCTTCCCCTTGCAGGGTGCAATCAATTATTCATTATCCATCAAACATCTTCCGTCAAATATCGTGGTTTGCCGAAGTCCTGTCATTTCATTTTAAACGTGACAGGCAATGACAATTTTACTTTAACAGCAATATCACCGTTTTTCCCAGGGGTGAATTTTGAATCTTTTACAGCTTTAACCGCAGCTTCATCACAACCGCCACCGAGTCCTTTGATAACTTTAACATCGTCAACTTTTCCCTGTTCATCAACATAGATCAAAAGATAAAGTTTACCGCTTAAGCCGGCTTTTTTTGCCATTTCAGGGTAAACAATCCTTTTGATAATGGCTTCAAGTCCGCCAATAGGCGCAGGCATTGTTTCTGCAAATGCAGCGTAGGGATCTTCTTGCGGCGGTTCTAATACTTCTGATTTAGGAATTGCGATAAGTGAGTTCATTAATACAAGCGTAAAAATGAAAAATACAAAACTTGGAATTTTTATCTTCATAATATTTTTCTTTAAAGTTATTTGAATAATTTTTTATTAATATTTACAGTAATGTCCGGATAAATAACATTAAATCGTTTACTAACTGGAACAATAAAACCAAACTAATAATTATTTATATTATCGAAGTTTTTTCAAAAATCTTTATAAGAAACTTTGAAATATTTTTTTTGTTAGTTTGAACGTTAAAAATAAGTTCAACTTTTCATGTAATTAATGCCAGCCATTATTTTTTACAATAGATTCTTCTCTTATGTACTTATTTGAACTTTTTTCTGTTACTTTACGATTCTCAGATATATTTACTTTTTTATCAATCTTAAATCGTGAAGTTAATTCTTGAAGGTTTACGGTTAATCTGTTTAAGTCTTCTGCCGCACGCGCTATTTGTTGTATGCCTGCAGCGCTTTCCTGTGTTACACTACTTATGGCTTCTATGTTCTTACTTATCTGTTCTGCCGCACTTGATTGTTCTTCACTTGCTGCGGCTACCTGGGTGGACATATCCACCACTTGTTCTACTCCAACTATTATTTCTTTTAACGATTGTCCCGCTTTATCTGCCAAGGCTTTCCCTCTTTCTACTTCTTCCGTTCCTCTGTTCATCGATTCTACAGCTCCGCCTGTATCTTTCTGTATCTGCTTTATCATCACCGCGATTTCTTTGGTCGCTTTGGTGGTTCTTTCCGCTAACTTTCTTACTTCATCTGCTACTACCGCAAAGCCTCTTCCTTGTTCTCCGGCGCGAGCAGCTTCAATTGCAGCATTCAATGCCAATAGATTTGTTTGATCGGCAATATCGTTTATCACTTGTACTATTTCGCCAATTTGATCGCTTCCTTTGCCTAACGCATTAACGGTTTCTGCTGATTTTTTTACTACTTCGGCAACGCGGTTCATTCCTTCTATGGTTTGATCAACTACTTTCCCTCCTTCTTTGGCAATAGTGCCTGCGCTTTTTGCCGCTTCGGCAGATTTGGAAGAATTCTGCGAGGTCTCAAGGATTGTTTTTGTCATCTCTTCAACAGCACTTGCTATTTCGGTAGTTTGAGCCGATTGTTCTTGAGAACCGGCCGCCATCTCTTCACTACTGGATGAAATTTCGCTGCTTGCGCTTGCGGTTGCTTCTACGGCTGCAGTAACTTGTTCTATCATTTCTTTCATATTCAAAACTACTTTATTGAATCCATCAAAGAGCGATCCGATAACATCGTTTTTTTCTTTTTCAAGTTGAACTGTCAAATCGCCGTTAGCGAGGTTATCCATTTCAACCAGCAGTTTTCCGGCGTTTCTCTCTAAATAATTTCTTTGCTCTTCCGATTCCTTAACTGCATCTTCTACTTTTCTTTCAACACCGGCTTTTTCTTCACGCAATTCCTGATTAGCTTTTCTAATATTCTCAACCATTTTATTGAATGAATTTGCAAGAATACCAAATTCATCTTTTGAGTTAATGGAAACCGTAACATCAAGATCACCTTTAAGAATCTTTTCCGTCGCACTAACTAATTTTTGTAGGTAACCGGTAAGCCAACGCGTTACGAATAAGGATGTCCCGATAGTCAGTAATATTATGATTCCAATTGAGATAGAGGTCATGGTTATTTGCGAAGCAATCATCTGATTCATTTCTGCAAAAGATACGCTTGCTTCCTGCTGAGCCTTCTCTGCAATTAAATTTACCTCTTCAATTAATTGATCACAAACCTTATCAAATTTACCCATCACCTCATTACCCATTTCCTCGCTTTGAGTATAAGCTCCGAACATTTCCGAGCCGGTTTCAAGAATTTTATCGAGATCAACTTTAGTTTTATTTAGTTCGCTGACAATCTGGTTATCGTCTTTAGACAAAGAAAGGAGCTTATCGATTTCTGTATTAGCTTGCTGCTGGTTTTTGCGTGCAGAATCCAGCGAACTTTTATCTTTTACCAAACTTGCATCCGATGCAAATTGCCAAATGTTTGCGACTCTTAACTGTAGATTTTTACTTGATGCAATCTTTTCTTCATCCAAACTATAAGCGTGTACGTCAGATTTAAATTCACTCATCTGTAGCACGACATACATTGCAGCGAATACCATCATTGTAGAAATCGCTCCAAGTCCTAAAAACATTTTTGTTCTTACGGAAAGATTTTTAAACCAGTTCATTTTGTTCCTCTAATTATTTAAATAATTAATTGAATTCTTGAGCCCATAACAAAAGCGGTTTTTGATTTTGAGCAGTAGGCTGGATTGATTATATATTGAATATCCGGTTGAATTTTTAACCATTGTGTAAGATGAAATGAATATGTTGCTTCAAGATTTATTTCGTAAGATTTAATGATCATATCTTCTAACATAGCAGTTGTATTTCTAAACACCGATGAATTATGTGAAAGTGCAAAAGCAACTCCCAGTTCATCTTCATCTCTCCCGCTAAACAAACATCTACATTTGAATCCGGCACCAAAGTAAAAGTCAATAGGATTTGTAATTTTGTTAGCGTATCCAATTCGTAAAAAGCCTGATAAATTTTTATTAAGATTTTCAAAATTTGCTGCGAGTAACTTTTCGGCTGTGAGATAAAAACCGTAATTTTTTTTTAATGAGATAATATTCTTAGAGCCACCCTCAAAATTATTTTTGTCGAAATTTGATGTATAAGTCCACGCACCAAATGCAATTTTACTATTGAGTTGTTCGTTTTCGCTTTTAACTATTCCAAGCTCGGCAATTAATAATAGTCCCTCATTTCTATCAAAAATGATGTGAGTTCCGTATGGATTTTTCGGGTCGCCGGGGACTCCATCTAAAATAGCTGTCTGAATATAATTTCCACTTTCCGACTCAAATTTTAATCTAACTGCTACGGAAGTTGTAGGGAAAATTGATGGTCCGTTCAAACCGCTCTTTGCAATTTCAGCACCGATGCCGTGTGAAGGATTTATAAAAATGCAGGAAGTTTCTCTTACATCAAATTCCGAATTGAGATCATATAAACCAGTTGCGATTGAGAACTGTTCCTCAAAGAATTTTTTCTCTATAAGGAACTGATATAATTTCCATGTTGGAGTTGCTTCTATATTGCTTATGCCTTGCGATGCACCGACTAATTCGTTTGGAGCTGCGCCGCTGTTACCCAAAAAGTGTATTAAAAAGTTTGTATTTTCCCATCCAAAACTCTTTCCAAGATTAGCTAAAAGTATAACATCTATGTTATCAAGTGTTGTTGTGGCTCTATCAATTCCACCGTATATATTTGAAAACATTTCCCCTTTGTAAACAAACTCAAAATCCAACCCGGATTCGCTAAGATTATTTCTTATACCCCACCAATCATCGCTGAGATTACTTCTTTGTAGTAAATTCAAAAGGAGCGGTTCTTTTTCTTTATTTAATTCTGCGCTATTATGAGGAGAATAAGCCGTAGTATTAGAACTAGCAATGCCGGAAGTAAATAATAAAGTATCGTTGTCTTTGAACTGAGCTTTTTCAATAGAACAGAGTAAGATCATTATTGCCAAAAAAATAATTTTGTTAATCATTTTTAGGTTCCATCACGTTCTTTAATTGAACGTTTTCCACTTTTGATAAGATTTTTTCAAGATCGATAAGGATCAACAATCTATCTTCAAGTTTGCCCACCGCTTTTATGTATTCTGAGTTGATTCCCATAGCCAGACTCGGTGGGGCTTCGGTTACGTTTTTGGGAATTCGCAAAACTTCGTTAACAGAATCAACTATAAATCCCACGGTTTTACCGCTTACTTCCATAACGATAATGCGGGTGTTCTTATCCGGTTCTTTTTTTGGCATACCGAATTTTAGGCGTAAATCTATAACAGGAATTACCCTGCCTCTAAGATTAATTACACCGTTAACAAAATCCGGTGCATTTGGCACTTTTGTAACCTGAGACATTCTATTTATTTCTTGTACATATAAAATATCTATCCCAAATTCCTCGCTTCCAATAAAAAAACTTACAAGTTGAAGCACCTCCGAGGTTTCTTTTTGCTGTTCATCAAAGTATGCCATTGTTAAACCCTTGGCTAATATTAATAATTATCTGTTTGTTGAAACTATCATCGTACTATATATTATTTTATTTAGTTATTCATGATTTTAGAGATGTTTAACGAATTTGGGATTTAATGAGAGCTGAAGAATGTTGTATGATTGGCTGGAATAGACTCTTTAGAAAAAAGGAGAGACACCTTTGTGTCTCTCCGAATAGCAATTAATGATGAACTAATACTCCATTTGAGCGAACTGCCAAATGGCTTTTTTCTGTGGGAGATTTTCCGTTTCCGTTCGATCTGTCTGAGGATGATGCATCAATTTTAAATCGTGAAGTTAATTCTTGCAGGTTAAGGGTTAATCTGTTTAAGTCTTCTGCGGCTCGTGCTATTTGTTCTACTCCCGACGCGCTTTCGTGAGTTACACTGCTAATGGCTTCTACGTTCTTACTGATTTGTTCAGCCGCGCTTGACTGTTCTTCACTTGCTGCCGCTACCTGGGTGGACATATCCAGTACTTGTTCTACTCCTACTATTATCTCTTTCAATGATTGGCCTGCTTTATCGGCAAGCGCTTTTCCTTTTTCTACTTCTTCCGTTCCCTTGTTCATCGACTCTACCGCTCCACCGGTATCTTTCTGTATCTGTTTGATCATCACAGCGATTTCTTTGGTGGCTTTCGTTGTTCTCTCTGCTAACTTTCTTACTTCATCGGCTACTACCGCAAAGCCTCTTCCTTGTTCTCCCGCTCTTGCTGCTTCTATCGCTGCATTTAACGCAAGCAGATTGGTTTGATCCGCTATATCGTTTATCACTTGTACTATTTCGCCAATTTGATCGCTTCCTTTGCCTAACGCATTAACGGTTTCCGCTGATTTTTTTACTACTTCAGCAATACGGTTCATTCCTTCTATTGTTTGATTAACTACTTTGCCTCCTTCTCTTGCAATAGTGCCCGCGTTTTTTGCAGCTTCGGCTGAGCGGGATGAATTCTGTGAAGTTTCTAAAATTGTTTTTGTCATTTCTTCTACGGCTCCGGCTATTTCCGTGGTTTGACTGCTTTGTTCTTGCGAACCGGCAGCCATTTCCTCGCTGCTGGAAGAAATTTGAGCGCTTGCACTTGCCGTAGCTTCTACAGCATCCATGACCTGAATAATAAGCTGCTTGATATTATTAACAGCCTGATTGAAACCGATAAAAAGTTTCCCGATTTCGTCATCCTTTTCTCCTTTTAACTGTATGGTTAAATCACCAAGGGAGAATTTTTCAATCGCGTTTAACATTACATTAACATTTTTAGCGAGATATGTTTTTTGTTTTTCAGATTCTTCAACGGCAGTTTCAACTTTTTTCTGAATACTGTTTTTCTCGTCTATTAACTCAAGATTTTTGTGGTTGATACTCTCTACCATCAGGTTGAAATTCTTTGATAGTTTGCCAAGTTCATCTTCAGCAATAATTTCAACATAAACATCGGTTTTCCCTTCACTAACTTTTTGTGCGGCATTATTAAGCGCAAAGATGGGTTTCCCTATCATCTTCGAAACAAAAATTGCGATGAAGAGCATAAGAATTGTCCCAACCGCTGATATTCCGGCGATGACAATAGATTTATCAGTAACCGCACTGTAGATAGGCTGCATATCAGCCATTACTTCAAATGCTCCGTGAATTTCGCCAACCTTCCAGCCTTCCATTTTTGTACCGGTGATATCTTTGCCGTCATTTCGACCCCAATATTCGAGCGACTTTTCAGGTTCACCATGGCAGCTCATGCACTCTTCTGTTAATTTAACTGGTCTGAAAAACCTTATTCTATTAGTTTTCTCATCAACTTCATATAATTCTTTCTCGTTACCCGATTCAAATTTTTTCAATATAGCCGCTTCATAATCATCCGGTTGATTATTCTGGTTACGCGGCGAAAATTTCGGCACTTTAAATTCAAAATTCAGTTCTTTTGCTTTGCTTCTTGCAGTTTTCATTGCGGCAAAAATGGGAACAGTTAAAAGTACATCTTCCAACCGGGTGATATCTTGTTTAAATATTCCGGAGCTATGCTGCTTCGATGTATATTCACGAACAGCTTCGGCAGATAGGATAAGGGTTCGCGCTTGGTCTATTTTTCCCGAAATAAGTGTTTCTTTGTACAAATTCTTAAAGAAAAAATAACTGATTAATCCTGTTAAGAGTGAGACTGCTAAAAGGGGAATCAGAATCTTTCTTTGTATCGGCAGTTTATTGAACATTTTTGACATTTGTGTAACCTTTCTTTTTGTAAATTACTTTTTACACACACTCACCACATAATTCATCGTCTCATTTTAACGCGGTTATGTTTGGGAAAGTGTTGGAACTAGAAGAAAGGGAGTTGAGATTTAAAACTAGTTCATTAATATTACTGAATTACTGAATAACTAAATCACTATAATCTTAATGCTTTTTTACGAAAATTTTAAATTAATCATTTTGCAAAAAGAAACTTTTCATATATAGACTATCGTAAAACTTTTCAAACTGTTTAGCGAACTCCTTTTGGGGAACACTTAAAAAACGCATTTTTTTAATTTTATCTAATATTTTTTTTGCTATTTTCGAGCAAAGAGTTATCGCGGATTATTTTAGTATCCGGTAAACAGGATAATTTTTATCGTTTCATTTTTTTTTTGGAGATTAACCGCAAATGAAAATAACCATTGCGAAGAAGATCGCTTTACCTTTTATGGTCATCGTTATTTTATTGGTAGGAATGTCGTGGATTACTTATCAAGGTTTCCAAAAGATTAATAGCGCCGTAAATGATATTGAACTTGAAAATATTAAACGGAATGACGCGGGTAATTTACGTTTCAGTATTACACAACTTTTAATGCCCGCCAATGATTTTATCATCACCGGGCATAACCGTTATAAAAATGAATTTGATTACCTGATTCAAATAGTTAATAAAAATCTTTATGTAATCAATCAACTTTCTCTTACAGAAAATGAGGAACAACTTCTTATTCTGATAAAAAAAGATTTGGATTCTATTTGTTTTTACTCTAACCGGATATTTTCGACACCGAAACCACGTCTGTCATTAAAGGCTTCGCAATTAATGGAAACGATGAACTATCGATTTGGGACAGAGGTTAATAAAAAAACTACGCAGATTTTTAATGGAATTTCAAAAAGAGTTGTGTACAATCGTCTTCAAGCTACTGCGCTAAAAGAGAATGTTATGAGCTCAATTTTGCTTATAACTTTCTTAACCGTCTTTATCAGTCTAGTAATTTTCTACCTAACTGTCCATAGAATTTCTAAGTCGATAATTACCGTAACAAGAGCGGCGGATACCATAGCAAAGGGTGATTATTCGTCACGCCCCATAGTAAAAACTCATGATGAAGTTGCGCTCCTGGCAAAATCATTTAGTTTAATGGCTGAATCAATACAAAAATCTCATAAAGAGTTAAAAGAAAGTAAAAGATTAACTGAATCCATTGTTTCAACAATTAATGTCGGGTTAATAGTCTTTGATGATAAAGGAAGAGTGCTAAGCGCCAACTCCGCTTTTTATAATATGACAAGTCTTTACCCGCTTACCGCAAAAAGCATACACCAAATTCTTGAAAAACTGAATGTGTCTGAAGAATGCAAAAATTGTATTCTTTCACGAAAATTCGTCGCCGGTATAGAATGTAGTTATTTGGATTCGGTGAAGGGGAACAAGATTCTTCACCTTACCCTTTACCCGATGCCTGAAACTGACGGAGAAAGTCTTCTGTTTCTTGAAGATATAACAAAGCGTAAGCATAACGAACAAATTGTAATTAACAGCGAAAAACATTTCCGTGCGCTAATTGAAAATTCATCCGACGGATTGGCGGTTGTGAGCCAGGAAGGTTATCTGCTGTACGAAGGTCCATCAAATAAAAGTATTACCGGTTATGAACATAATGAACTTCTCAATCAAAATATTTTGCCATTATTTCACCCCGATGATCTGCCGGAAATCAATAAATTGTTTATGACTCTTTTAGAACAACCTTTAATAACGGTTTCAAGAGAACTTCGTTTTCAGCACAAAGATGGAAATTGGTTATCGTTAGAAGCAAAATTGAGAAACGCAATTCACGAATCCGCAATCGGCGGTATTGTTATTAACTTCCGGGACATTACCGAACGGGTGAAGGCTAAAGCGGTTATAGTGGAACAAGCGGAACAACTCAGGGCAATATTAGCTAATACCTCCGATGGATTTTGGGTGGTTGATCAATCCGGGGAAATAATAGAAGCAAATGAAGCTTACTGCAAAATGAGCGGTTATACTCGTGATGAAATTCTGCATTTAAGCGTTTCAGAACTTGAGGCGATAGAGTCTTCGGAAGATGTAGCTGTTCATATTAAAAGGGTAATTGAAAACGGTTCTGATCTTTTTGATACTGTCCACATAACCAAAGACGGCGTACATATTTTTGTTGAAGTAGTTGCGAGTTATAATCCGAAAAGAAAACAAATTTTAGGATTTTTCAGAGATATCACCATACGTAAAAAGATGGAAGCTTCCATCCTTCAACAGCTTAGATATACCAACGCCCTAAATGAAATATCGAACATTATCATTTCAACGGAAGAGAAGGACGTGATTTTACAGAAAACTTCCGATGCACTTGGCGAAACACTTAATGTTGACCGCTGTTTAATTTATAATGTATCCTTTGAGAAGCGCCTGGTTACCGGTTTTTGCGAATGGTTAAATCCTAAAATTGCGGGTATCGATCCGACGAAAGGAACATATCCGTTGGAGATGTTTCTTAGCGGAGCTACTTACATGTTAAAATCGAAACAATGGTTGGAAAGCCATTTTAATGCTATTGATCCTAATTTGGCAGAAGATGGTTCCGGAGAAATTCTTCATCAACAAATGAAAATTAAAAGTCTTCTCTGGTATCCATTTTCCTTCTTTGCCGATGATTATCACTTGTTAGTTCTTAATACCATACACAGTAAAAGAGCATGGACCAAGGAGGAAATTGATTTCCTTGAATCGGTAAGTAAACTAATAAGTATGGCTTTAGAAAAAATTCGACTCTTAGACGAGAAAGCTAAAGCCGATAAGTTGTTAATAGAACAATCGAATATTCTCAGAAACATCTTAGACAATTCACCAATCGGGATGTGGATGATGAGTGAAGAAGGAAGGATGAAATTTGTAAACAAAACATTTTGCTGCGCTGTCGGTATCCCCGAAGAACAATTCCTTGCCGCCAAGCATTATGCTGAGTTGTATGATAAGACCACCGCACAAAATTGTATGCGATCAGATGAAGAAGCATTAGCTCTTATCCAACCGTGCACTTCCTTTGAAAGAGTGAAATTTGTTGATGGAGAATTGCACGAACTTGAAATTATTAAGAAAAAAGTTAATGATGAAGAGGGAAACACATTAGGTTTAATTGGTATTTCGCTTGATGTAACCGAGCGTAAACGTACGGAGGAAGAACTACTTAAAATTAAAACAGTTGTTGAGCAGACCGCTGATTGCGTAATCATTACGGATAGGAGTGGAACGATACAATATGTTAACCAGGCGTTTATAAATGAAAGCGGGTATTCGAAGGAAGAAGTAATTGGTAAAACCTCGAGGGTCCTAAAATCAGGCAAACACTCCATGAAATTCTATGAGACACTTTGGAGAACTATTTTGTCCGGTCAGGTCTTTCGTGCCACGTTCATGAATAAAAGAAAAGATGGTGAACTCTTCTATGAATTTAAAACTATTACTCCAATTAGAGACAATCAGGGTAATGTCACTCATTTTGTTTCAACAGCAAAAAACATTACCGAGCAGTACTATGCCGATCAAGAAATTATTTCCCAAAAAAATAAATTTGCACAACTGTTTGATAACTCACCGATTGCAATTGCTTTGTTAGACTCTCAAGATAAAGTTAGCGTTATCAACGAATCATTTTCAGCATTATTCGGTTACTATCTTGAAGAAATTAAAGGAAAGTCTCTTAACGACTTGATAGTTCCTCATGAATTTAAAGAGGAAGCGAAAGCTTATTCAATTGAAACCATGAGTGGTAATCAAATAAATAAAGAAAGTTACCGTAAGAAAAAAGATGGATCACTTGCTTATGTTCAAATCGTTGGAGTGCCTGTCATTGTAAATGATAAGACAATTGGTTTTTATGGAATGTACATGGATCTCACTCATCGAAAGAAAACCGAAGAAGAACTTATCAAAGCCAAAGAAAAGGCAGAAGAAATGAGTCGGCTGAAATCAAATTTCCTTGCAAATATGAGCCATGAATTACGAACTCCTCTCAATGGTATTTTGGGATATGCTGAAATGCTATCTTCATCTCTTGATAACCCCGAATATGTTCAAATGTCTCAAACCATTCATGATTCCGGCAAAAGATTAAGCGAAACACTAAACCTAATTCTCGATTTATCAAAAGCAGAAACCGAAAAAATTGAAGTACTTAGTAAAAACATCTCTGTTCTTTCGGTAGTAAATAAGGTAGTAAAATTATCTGCTGAAGCTGCAGTTAAAAAAAATCTACTGCTGGAAACCGTTATTACTAATGAAAATGTTTATGCCAAATTGGATGAAAACCTTTTTGAACGAACTATAACTAATCTTGTCGGTAACGCTATAAAGTTCACTAACAAAGGAAAGATAACCGTTGAAGTCGGCAAAGAAACTACCCAAGAAAAGGACCCCGATTACTCGGGGGTAAATTGGATATACGTAAAAGTAAAGGATACCGGCATCGGAATCCCGGAAAATAAAATTGATCTTATCTGGGAAGAATTTCGTCAAGTTAGCGAAGGAATGGGGCGGAGTTTTGAAGGAACTGGTTTAGGTTTAACCCTTTCAAAAAGAATAGTCGAGCTGATGAACGGAGTAATTACAGTTGAAAGCAAAGTTGGAGTAGGCTCAATTTTTACCGTTAAATTCTTGGCTTCAGATTATATCCCTGAAGTAGAAAAGATCAAACAAGAAAAAGAAGTGATTACAAGTACAAAAGAAGAAAGGAAAATTGGAAAAACAGATTTACAACTGGTCTTATACGTCGAAGATGATTTAATCAATCAAAATGTTATGAAATTATATTTGAGGAACCTTTACAGATTAGAAACCGTAAAAGACGGAAAATCAGCATTACAATTAGTTGTGGAAAAGAGATTTGATCTTATTTTGATGGATATTAATCTTGGAGGAGCAATGGATGGAATGGCAGTTACAAAAGAAATAAGAAAGATGCCGCAATATGCTGATACACCAATAATAGCGGTAACAGCTTATGCAATGGATAGTGACAGGAAAGAGTTTCTATCGGGCGGATGTTCACACTATCTTTCTAAACCGTTCGAGAAACGGGAGCTTCTTGAATTAATAGCGAGTATTGTAACAAAATAGAAAATGGTTGTTAATTGAATTCTTAAAAGTAGTGTTATTTCGTTGAATTTATCCCGGAATGCGGGGAATTCAGCAGCACTTACCTAATTCTTTACTTTAATAATTTTCACAAAATATTTTACGCTACTCACCCATTAGGAATAGCAATTAATGATGAATTAATACTCCGTTTGAGCGAACTGCTAAATGGCTTTTTTCTGTATGAGATTTTCCGTTTCCGTTCGATCTATCAGAGGATGACCTATCAATCTTAAATCGTGAAGTTAATTCTTGAAGGTTTACGGTTAATCGGTTTAAGTCTTCTGCGGCGCGGGCTATTTGTTGTATGCCTGCAGCGCTTTCCTGTGTTACACTACTTATGGCTTCTATGTTCTTACTTATCTGTTCTGCCGCACTTGATTGTTCTTCACTTGCTGCGGCTACCTGCATTGACATGTCCACTACTTGTTCTACTCCCACTATGATTTCTTTTAATGATTCTCCCGCTTTATCTGCAAGAGCTTTTCCTTTTTCTACTTCTTCCGTTCCTTTGTTCATCGATTCTACAGCTCCGCCTGTATCTTTCTGTATCTGCTTGATCATCACCGCGATTTCTTTGGTCGCTTTGGTGGTTCTTTCCGCTAACTTTCTTACTTCATCTGCAACGACCGCGAAACCTCTTCCTTGTTCTCCGGCTCT
>JALNWB010000111.1 GCA_023231105.1 Ignavibacteriaceae bacterium
ATCACCCGCTTTAATAAATTCATTTGTCTCAAGCACGCGTAACAATTTTGCTTGAAGTGAAATATCAAGTTCACCGATTTCATCCAGGAACAATGTTCCCAAATGGGCTTCTTCAAACAATCCCTTTTTGTTTTTAACCGCGCCGGTAAAAGCGCCTGCTTTATATCCAAACATTTCCGATTCAAGAAGTTCCCTTGCAAACGCACTGCAATTTATTGCCACAAAAGGATAATTTTTTCTGCTGCCGGAATAATGAATTGCCTGAGCGAACAATTCTTTTCCAGTTCCGGTTTCTCCAAGAAGGAGAACGGGAGTATCGGTAGCGGCGATCTTCGATGCCAACTCTTTTGCTTTCATAATTGGGGTTGAATTACCGGTAATAGCATCGAAGTTAAATTTTTCACCAACGCTTTTTTCCAACAGTTCAATTCTTTTTTTCATTTGGACTTTTTCAGTTGCCCGCAGAACTAACGGAATTATTTTATTGTCTTCATCACCTTTTGTGATATAATCAAAAGCGCCTTCTTTTATTGCGCGAACTCCATCTTCAATTGTACCGTAAGCGGTTAATACAATTATTTCACAAATCGGATTGATCTCCTTGATTTTATTTACAAGATCGATTCCGTTAGCATCCGGCAGTTTTACATCAATAATTACAACGGAAATATCTTCTTTCTTTAAAATCTCCAAACCTTGGGTTGCATTCTCCGCATCGTACGTTAAAAATTCTTCAAGTTTTAAAAGTCTAACAAGAAGACTTCTTAAATCATTTTCGTCATCAATAATTAAAATTGTTTCTCTCATTTTTGATCTTATCTTTCTTTTTAGCTCACTCTTTCCTTGTTATATCTATTCCGGTAATCAATAGGCGACATTCCTGCAATTTTTTTGAATACATCTCTAAATGCTTTGTTGTCGGTATAACCAACATCGTACATTACTTCATTAACAGTTTTTCTTCCTGTTTCCAATTGTTTTTTAGCCGCTTCAACCTTTACCCTTTGCATGTATTCAACTATTGAATTGAAAGTTGCGGCTTTAAATCTTCGCTCAAAGGTTCTACGACCGATGCCAAAAATATCCGATAATTGGTCAACTGTAATCTTCTTCTTAAAATTAACTTCAATAAACTCCTGCGCTTTTTTTACCGGTTCGTCTTTATGTTCTTTTTGACCCCTGAACATTATAAATGGAGATTGGCTGTCTCGTTCAATATCTATCTGAAATAATTTTGAACAACGAACGGCAATATCTCGTCCGGCATATTTTTCTACCAGATATAAAATGAGGTTTGAAGAAGAAAACGACCCGCCACTTGAATATATACCTTGCTCATCGGTGAGTATTTTATCAACAACAAGATTTACGTCAGGGAATACTACTCGGAAATCATTTGCCGCTCGCCAATGAGTCGAACACTGTTTCCCTTTTAGCAAACCTGTTGCAGCTAATAAAAAAGCGCCCACGCAAAGACTTGCTACTTCAGCGCCACTTTTATATTGTTTTATTATCCAGGGTATAAATTCACGGTTTAGCCGTAACGCCTCTTGCAAATTCCCTTGCATAGCCGGCACGATTATAAGATCTGTTTTTTCAACATCTTTTAATAAAATATCTGTCTTTATTGAATACAATCCATCATTTAACTGAATGACTTTAGTTAGTCCAACCATTTGGACATTAAAAAGAGGAGGGTTTCCTTCAGCAATAGAAATATCATTCACTTCTGTGAAAGCATGTCGCGGAATTTCTATGCTGCTTAATCTTGCCCGTTCAGGGACTAATATTGATATATTTTTCATGCGGCAAAACTACAAAAATCAATTGACGCAATCAACCCTTTAGATTGTCGTATTTACACAGCATCAAACCCAATTACCGAGAGTATGTTTGCATTAAATTTTAATAAAGGTATGTGAATGGAAAAATTCATGTTGAACAATGATATCAAAATTTTTTGTGTGACGGCAAAATCGTTTCCTTATGGAGTCCTAGAAGCACACCAAACTTTGCATTCATTAGCGCCTTATACCAAAGAAAGAAAATATTTTGGTATATCAAGACCAGTAAATGGTGTGATTGTTTATAAATCAGCAGCCGAAGAATTAGTAAAAGGAGATTTGAGTAAACACGGTCTGGAAGAGTCCGTTATAAAAAAGGGAAAATATGTTTGCATTATAGTTCATAACTTTATGGAAAACATTCCTGCTATTGGAAAAGCATTTGATAAACTTACTGCCCATCCTGACATAGACCCAAATGGTTTTTGTATTGAATGGTATTTGAATAAAAAGGATGTTCGGTGCATGGTTAGATTAGACCCGACAAAACTAACATGACAAAAGAAATCATAACAATAATCTCATTAACTATACGAAAGAGGTATAGCATGATTAAAGGAGAAAACTCAATGTCTACGAAGATTTCCATCTGCCTTCCCGTGAAAGACCAGGCGGCAGCGTCGGCGTGAAATCTACTTTTGTTAATTAAATATATTCAACAACCCCAAGGAAGCATTACAATGGTTGAAGTATTCAAAACAAATGTTCACAGCAGCATAATAGCAAATGAAATAATAGCAGAATTGAACACGGTATTGCCGAATTCAGCCATAAGCTTTGACCTTGAGGACTGTGATAGAGTTTTGCGAATTGAAAGCAAATCAATTCCACTACTGCGAGTTATTCAAGCGTTGAAACAACGAGGTTTCAGTTGTGAAGAATTAGAATAAGCGAGAAATGAAGCAGATGCCATGAAGCACCAATTAGACTTAAAACTTACAGGAACAAGGACATTTAAAAGCGGGGTTGTTCTTCTTTGCTACAAGCCGATGAAAGAATTATTAAAATAATATTATCAATTAACAAAGGATAAAACATGAGAAAAATAATTGCTGCAACACTCGTAAGCGTAAATGGATACTTCACTGGTCCGAACGGCGAACAAGACTGGGAGTTTCCATACCTCACCAAAGAATTGAAACGATGGATTGTGGATGAAAATAGAGGACAAGATATAATAATTCTCGGTGAGACTACGTACAACGTGTTAAAAAATTATTGGCCAAATATGTCACCCGATCAGGATCCATCTGCGGCTTTTATGAATAACACTCCCAAAATTATCATTTCGAAAACTCTAAAAGAGGCACCATGGGGAAGTTTTAATAACGCTACCGTGTTGGGCAAAAATGTTTTTGAAGAGATCCGAAAACAAAAGCAGCAGCCTGGCAAAAATATGGTCATTGTCGGAAGCGGTAGTATAGTCCAGCAACTTACAAATTATGGCTTAGTAGATGAGTACGATTTGATAATGTTGCCTATTATATTGACTAAGGGCATTCCTCTTTTCGCCAATATTGGGGGGAATCATGCATTGCAGTTACTCGAAGTTAAAGCATTCCCCGACGGAACAGTAATGCACCGTTATAAGTCAAAACGCAATTAGAAGTGAGAACATCAAACAACAAAATCTGTAACAGGAAAAAATATGAAAAACTTTTTGCAGGAAAATAATTCCAACATTAAAGTATTAGAACTACGGAATTATTTATTAAAACCAAATACGGCAGATACGTTTAGTAAATATTTCAACAATCATTTTGTAAAGCCAATGACCGACTTAGGCGGTTATACTTTAGGGCAATTTAAAATGAACGGCGTAAATGACAGATTCGTTTGGATGCGCGGCTTTGCTGACATGAGTACAAGGGTAAAGTTCCTGAATGATTTTTACATTAATAGTCCTGTGTGGAAAGAGTTTGGACCGGGGGCAAATGATATGATGATAAATTCTGATAATGTTTATCTTCTGCGACCATTAAGCAATAACGGAAACTCCAAAGAACAGAGCGAAGGCATTAACAGCAATTTGTTGAAAACAGACAAAGGAATTATTGTTATAGATTTTTACGTTTGCAACAGCACGCTTGATAAAGTAATTAATTTATTCCAGTTAACATACATTCCTTTTCTCAAAACGTTTGAATTATCTAACATTACGCTTTGGGTCAGTGAAATGTCGGAAAACGATTTCCCGCGATTACCGGTTTTTCAAGATAAAAATCTTTTACTTACCATAACTACCTATAAGGATGAAAACGAGTATCAAATAAAACAGAAACAAATTAATTCAATGACGACTGAGTTAAGGAATTCAATGCTGGAATTGATTACTACTCAAAGCAATTTAATTCTTTATCCAATATCCAATAAATAAATTTTTAGAATTTAGGTATAAAATGAAGACACTAAAATTTAATAAATCTGATGAATTAGAAATCGTTCCGTCGGTAAATTCATCTCAAAATGATTTTGATTTTCTAATTGGCAAATGGAAAATTAAAAATCGCAAATTAAAAACAAGGCTGAATAATTGTAACGAATGGATAGAATTTGAGGCTGTAGGTGAAATGCGCAAAATATTAAATGGCGTTGGAAACATTGATAATTTTATTACAACATTTGATGGAAAGCCGTTTGAAGGTATGTCGCTTCGGTTATTCAATCCTATGACAAAACTTTGGAAAATTTATTGGGCGGATAGTAATATGGGTGTGTTGGACATTCCCGTAGTTGGTTCTTTTGAAAATAATATAGGATATTTTTTTGCTAAAGACATTTTCCAGCAAAAGGAAATTATTGTTGCATTTTGTTGGGACGCTACAGATTCAAATAATCCAATTTGGAGTCAAGCATTTTCTGACGATAACGGTAAAACATGGGAATGGAAATGGTATATGTATATGAGCAAGGTTGAGAAAAAACGATTAAGTGTTTTGGAAACATTTAGAATGATGCATACCAACCACTTGGATTGGTAAGATTAAACTTATTTGTTGAACATTTCCGACCGTATTGTTTTGCTCAATCGTCTATAGACTATAAATAACAAAACGAAAGGGAAACAAAATGGTATCATTAAAAAACAAAGTAGCTGTAATATTTGCATCGTCAGGACCAATTGCATGAACAGTTGCTAAATCTATTATATACATGGTTCAAAATTTTTATAAATATACTTAAAGGTTCGCAAAGAATGTTTTGAACATTAAAAACAGAAGCATGGGAATTATAGCATCGATTAGTACGCTGGTTTATCGGTGGAATTTAATTGAAATGATCAACGTGGCAGATGACGGCGAATACGACTTAACGTTTCTTGAGTTATACCAAGGTAAGAAGCTACCATACCTAATGGAGCTCTATTAATAATTCTTGGATTGGCATCCAATAGTATTTTATATCTTTGTAATGCTGTTGAAAAATGTAAGTCGTCAAATCTCTTTTGAATTTCAACCATGCCCTTGCTAACCAGTTTTCTTCCTAATCGTTCTATTGCATGATGTTTATTGAATAGGTCTTCCAATTCGTTGAAGTGAAACGAACAAATCAACGAAGACTCCAGAAGCTCGATTCCTCTTCTATCGGGCTTACGGGTAATAAAACTAACTATTGATGAGGCAAAGGTATTTTCCGGATAAAACCAGTCTGTAACGTCCTTTCCTTTTTTATAGTAAAAAGTTCTGGTTAAACCCTTTTCAATAAAATAGACATGATTACAAATAGAATTGGGTTTAACAAGCATATAACCCTTGGGTAATTCTAATTTTTTCATTATTTGAGACAATGCTTTTTTACTTTCATTGTCGAGTATTGTAAGCTGTGAAATTATTTCAAAGAATTTCTCCATTTCACTCTCATGCTGATTTTTTGATAAATGTCAAAAGAATTTTTATGTAACAAAGATAAATTTACAACAAAAAAAGAAAGAAACATGATGAGATTAGAACCAATACAAAAACCATCTGACCCGATATTAAAATTTGCTTATATAATAAGTAAAATACAATTTGGCAAAGTTCTGTCAGCATTAAAATATGTTTATTCGAAAAGCATTGCCGTAAGGACAAGTTCTTTAAAAATTATTAACGTTGTGAAAAAATTAAATTCACCCAAAAGTAATAGATATTTTATCCTTAGTTAGCGTTAATGTAATAAAAAATTTCTGTATTGTAATATATTTAAGATTACTAATTATGAAAAAGCAGAACCTGAAAACTCTTTTGGCTTTTGGAGCCATTTATATAATATGGGGTTCCACCTTCCTTGCAACCCGCTATGCTATTGAGACAATCCCGCCGTTAATGATGGTTGGAATAAGATCCCTGACAGCAGGGATAATTCTTTATTTATTTAGCCGGTTTAAGAGCAAAGAAAAGATCAAAAGGGAAAATATTTTTCCGCTGTTTACATTAGGAGCAATGTTCTTTTTGATCGGGCATGGACTGCTGGCATGGGCGCAGCAATATATACCTTCCGGAATGGCGGCGGTACTTGTTACTCCGGAACCTTTATGGATTATGGGAATAGAATGGTTTTTCTTAAAGGATACACGGGTAAAACTAAGGGGAATATTAGGATTATTTCTCGGTTTCGGCGGCGTTGTTTATCTTATTGCTTCTACTACAGGTAGCACAACATCAAATAATAATTTTCTTGGCTCTGCATTAATTGTTGTAGGCACCCTTTCCTGGGGAGGAGGCGCTGTTTATTCAAGAGTTGCAAATGTTCCTAAGTCGCCTATTTTATCATCGGGGATGGAATTAATTTTCGGTGGTACGCTGGTTTTGATAACCAGTTTTATCATTGGTGAGCCATCGCAATTTCATTTAAACCAGGTTACTTTAAAATCTTTCTTTGGGCTTTTATACTTGATTATTTTTGGTTCAGTGATTGCTTTCAGCGCTTATGTATGGTTGCTGGGACATACATCTGTTACACGGATTTCAACTCACACTTACGTAAACCCCGTAATTGCAGTTTTCCTTGGATGGCTCATTGCCAATGAACAGATCACTACTGCCTTATTAGTTGCTACAGCCATTATTATTATATCTGTCTATCTTGTGCTTTATGATCAGTTCCGGGATAGGAAAAATAAACCAAGCGAAGGAGTTAGAGATTAATTTTTTCAATCTTGAGTCCACTCCAAAAAGTGGTAAAAAAGTAAAATGAAAATAATCTTCCATTGAAATTATTAAGGGGAAAAATAATTCTTTCTTTAATTAATCTCTTTAATTGCTTCTTGATTTAATTCTTTGTTATAAGATTATTCTTTAACACTTTCACTCATTATAGAGTTAACAGTATCTAAATATTTTTGTTGTGTTTCTGGTTTGTTAAATAAAATTCACTTATATAAATAATTGATTGATTGACATTTTTATAAAATCATTTCCAGTTAAACCAAAAGGAGAAAATATCATAATGGAATCAAATCAAAGACGAATGGCTTTCATAATATCATCTGTTTTTGTAGTAGTATTTTTGATGAATAATTTAATCTTTGCTGTTTCTCTTTCAAAAACCGACACACTTGTTACTGTATCGGATGAAGTTACGTTGCACGTGATAGATGCAGGTCCAAGTGAAGCGCAAACGCTTGTGCTTATTCCCGGCTGGCCCTTTGCAGCAGAAATTTGGAATAAACAAATAACTACGCTAGGAGATCGTTATCATATCGTAGCGTTCGATCCTCGTTCGCAAGGTCGTTCAACAATTCTCAATCACTCAAACAGTCCCGACTTTCGTGCATCAGACATTTCTAATCTCATCAAGAAAATGAACCTGCACAAACCTGTTCTCGTCGGTTGGTCGCAAGGAGTTCAAGACGTAGCCGCTTATGTTATGAATTATGGCACCAATGAAATCAGTGGAATTGTTCTTGTTGATGCAACAGTATCAGCAGGCGCTGCAAAATTGGATTGTAAAGATGCAGCAATGACTTTTGGAAGAATGCCTTTTTATGTAAGCAATCAACGAGAATATTTAGAAGGCATGATGCCGTACATCTTCAATAAACAATTATCTCCAAGTGAATTGAACACAATAGTGAATGCAGCATTGCAAACGCCAAACAGTATAGGCCTAGCAAATCTGATGCTCGACTTTTTTGGGAAGGATTATCGGCCTGCATTCAAACGCATAAATGTTCCTACACTTTTGATCATCGCAGGCATCGCACCTAACAAGGATGAACAGATGCAGCAACCGATTCCAAATGCAACTACGGCAGTTGTTGAAGGTGCGGGACATGCGGTGTTCTACGATGAACCGGCAAAGTTCAACGAACTTCTTGTGCAATTTCTCAAAGAACGTGTGACGGAAACAAAGCGATGAGCTCATTGACTACAGAGGCGGCACAATCAGTTTCCGCAGGCACATTATTCACATCTAACTCTGAACAAAGAGGAAAGACATTTCGTATTGCTGCCGGTGTGCTTGTAATTATTTATATCTGTGTACAGGCATTCCAAAACTACGTGTTCAGTGCCTTCGGAGTTCCCGCAAACGCAGGCGAAGAATTATTACAAGGTGCTGCAAGCCTGCACGTCACCCGCTCAACATTAATGCTGATTTCGATTTTTGCTCTGATCTTTATGTGGTGGGTGATTTGTGTGCAGGGCATTCGCAGAAATTCTTTTCTTGCACTTATAGCATTTTTCGGATTCTTCATGTTCGGAATGTTCGAAGTAGCACTCCGTTCTGTCGAACTTTTCTGGACACAAATCCAACTACCGGCGGAATATCTCAAAGCAACCGGTCCGTTGGTTCATGCTGCTATCCTCGACAAGTTTACCACATTCCAATCAATCCAGGGTGCGCTTTACTTTCCATTAATGTTTGGACCGTTCCTTGCATACTTCGCCGTATTCTTTCTGTTTCCGTCAAGCCCGCGGATTCACCGGGCATTAAAATTTACAATAGCATTTGCTGCTGCACGGACTGGCATGCGCCTACTCGGTTATGCAGGCATTCACCTTGTAAACGACGCGACCTATATGAAATTTTATTTTGCAATGGTGCTTATAGAATATCTACCAAGAGCCTACTGGCTCTTTCGGGTTAAGGATGATGATTTCTGATCGCACACGGATGTTGATGGTAAATACCAGCGCAACACAACCAACAGTGACTATGTATGATTGGTTAATAGTAGTTGCTTATCAAACAATATTTTTAAATGATGGGGAGATAAATTGAGTATGCGAATGTCAAAAAACAGATCGCCGGTGATTTTCTTTATTTTGGTATTTGTCCTTACAATTCCATTCTGGGCTTTAAGTACCTTCGTCAAATTTGAAGGGCTGCCGGACAATCTTCCCGTTACAGACATTGGAGCTACATTTGTTCCATTGATTGCAGCAGCAATATTAGTTTACCGTAAAGAAAAATTTGACGGCGTAAAAAGATTAATCTTGCGAATGTTTGACTTCGCGAACATTAAGAAAAAAATTTGGTACATCCCAATTGTCTTATTGATGCCTGTTCTCTATCTGATAACATACGTTATAATGCGTATGATAGGTTTACAAATTCCGACTACCTGGAATATCCCAACTTTGACCCCACTAATTTTCCCGGCATTTTTTATTGCCGCCGCAGGCGAGGAATTAGGCTATATGGGGTATGCAATAGATCCTATGCAAGAAAGATGGAGTGCCCTGACCGTTTGCCTCATCATGGGAACTCTACACGCGGTTTGGCACTACCCGTCGATGATTGAACTCGGTCAGAGTCCAGCATTGATGGCATGGGGAACACTCTTCACAGTTGCCATACGCATACTAATAGTCTGGCTTTACAACAACACGGGAAAGAGCGTGATTGCGGTAGTCCTCTTTCATGCTATTGGGAATACAGGCAGAAGTATCTTTCCTGGTGGTCGGTCGTCCTTCGAGACTGGCAACGCAGTAGTTGGATATTCACTTGTGGTAATAACAGCTGTTGTGGTAACGTTCTTGTGGGGCAAAGACACCTTAACACGGTTTAGACATATTAATCATAATTGAAAAAACTATTAATGAAAGTGAACGACAAGCGATATTCATGATCTACTCATTTATAAATTAAGTGCTGGAGAAATCTTATTACTTCGTCAATTAAATAAAAGGAAGCTTCGAATGGAAACAATAATTACCAGCTCATGTTACGCAAAAATCTAATTTGATATTAAATTCTGTAACGCAGACTTAAATCTGCGCTACGATGATAAACTATTTTAGAAATATTTGAACAAATCATGCGTAACATGACTTACCAGGATATGGCATGGAAAAACGAAAATTGAATATGCAGATGAGTACCTTAAATATTTGGAGAACACGGGAATTAAAGATTACAAAAATATACCGGGCAATTTGAGTGTTGAAGTTTGGCGAAAAAAAGAAGATGATATTTGTCATTTCTGGACGGTAACGAAATGGAATTCTATTGAAAGCATTAAACAATTTGCTGGTGAATTATATGAAAAGGCGCGCTATTATCCGGAAGATGAAAAATATTTATTGGAATTTGAAGAGAACGTAATCCATTGTGAAACTTTTGTTAATAAAAATTTTTATGATTATTAACATTGTATGTAAATCGGCACCGCTTATCAGCAATGCCGTTTAGCATCAACGAAGTAACTTTATCTAAAGGAGATAATATGATTACACTTGTGCAAAACCACTTTGCATTTACAAAGACACTTAAATTCATCTTCATACTGTTGCTTGGTTATGTTACAGTTGCCGCTCCGATAGCGCGGTGTAAACAGACGCGTTCTGACACTCTCATCGCTGTAAATGTGTCGGGGATTTTCTACACTGCTTAATCTGGCTTCTTTGGGAACAAGTGTTGATATATGTTTCACATATCAACGCTACACAAATCTGTTGACGCAATCAACCCTTTATATTGTCGTAATTACACAGTAACAGACTTAAATCTCGATAGTATGTTTGCATTAATTTTTAATCAGGGTCTGAGGATGGGAATTACTTTAGACAATGACATCAAAGTTATGTGTGTAACAGCAAAATTGTTTCTTGGTAGAATTATAGATGCACATCGAAGATTGCATGCAAGTCTTTCTACTTCCTAAGAAACTTTTTTGGTATTTCCTGTGTTAATAAAAAAATGTTATGCTTAAAGAAATGAAGTTGAAGAATTATATGAATGAGAAGTTCAAAAATATGGTTACGAAACTTACATCATCCGGAAAGGCGAATACATCATATGTTAATGCGTGATTTTATGAAGGCAGAACAAGCGTTTAAAAAACTGCATACCACTACACGAATTGATCCGAATGGAGCTTGCATTGAAATGTACTTGAATAACACTGACGTGAGATGTATGGTTAAATTGGATTCAACTAAAAAAAGATAATTGATGAACAACCCTTTTAACAAACAAAGTGGACGGATAAAATGAGAAGACTAAAATTGCAAGTACAAATTTCGATTGACGGATTTATCGCTGGACAAAACGGTGAAATGGATTGGATGGTGTGGGATTGGGATGATGAAGCGAAAAAGTATGTTAGTGAAATGACCGAGCCAGTTGACTGCATTATTATGGGGAAAAATCTTGCCGCCGGTTTTATCCCTTACTGGGAAAACGTCGCCTCAAATCCTGATGATCCGCAATATGTATTTGGTAAAAAAATGACTGATACTCATAAAGTCGTTTTTACCAAGACACTTGACAAATCCGAATGGAACAATACTGTTATAGCAAAAGGTGATTTGATTGAAGAAGTAAATAATCTAAAACAACAAAACGGGAAAGACATTATCGTTTATGGCGGTGCAACATTTGTTTCTTCTTTAATTAAAGCCGGGCTTATCGACGAGTTTAACTTGTTCGTAAATCCTACTGCGATCGGTGTTGGAATGCCGATCTTCAAAGAATTAGACATGAAACAAAATTTTATTCTTAAAAAAGCTATTGCATTCGAGTGCGATATCGCATTACTTCAATATGAGAAAAAATAACAAACTTAATACGATCAAAATAAAGGAATAGAAAAATGAAAGTTGTGAATCCATACTTAAACTTCAACGGAAACACCGAAGAAGCTTTTAACTTTTATAAATCAGTTTTTGGCGGCGAGTTTACCATGCTGATGCGATTTAAAGATGTCCCCGATCAAAATATTCCGGAAGATGCAAAGAATCAAATTATGCATGTGGCGCTGCCGCTCGGTAAAAAAAACATATTGATGGGGACAGATGCGCCTGAATCGATGGGTTTTAAGTTAACTGCCGGAAACAATGTCCATATCTCGATTCATGCGGAAAGTCGTGAAGAAGCTGATAAATTGTTTAATGGATTATCTACTGGTGGTAACATTCAAATGCCTATGGCAGATATGTTCTGGGGCGATTATTATGGCTCCTTCGCGGACAAATTCGGCGTTCAATGGATGATCTCGTTTACGAATCCTAAATAAATTCTATTGAAAAATTACCCGAATTGATAAACTTAATAGGAGAAATAGTTATGAGTAAATTAAAAGTTTTGTGTTATAGTGTTTCAATTGACGGATTTGGAGCCGGACCAAATCAAAGCATGGACACTCCAATGGGTATAGGAGGCATGACTTTACATGGGTGGTTTTTGCCGACTAAGACATTTCAAGTAATGCACAGTGATATGCTTGGCGGTGGTACTACTGAAGGCACTACTGGAGTTGATAATGATTTTGCTGTTAGAGGATTTGAAAATATTGGCGCATGGATAATGGGAAGAAATATGTTTGGTCCAATGAGAGGACAGTGGGAAGATCATTCTTGGAAAGGATGGTGGGGAAATAATCCACCATATCATACGCCTGTTTACATTTTAACTCATCATGCCAGACCATCTATTGAAATGGAGGGGGGAACAACATTTCACTTTGTCACCGATGGAATTGAAGCAGCGTTAAAGATGGCAAAAGCAAATGCCAATGGAAAAGATATTCGGTTGGGAGGCGGCACTAACACAATTCGGCAATATTTGAGTTCGAGGTTAGTGGACGAAATGCACATTGCTGTATCACCCGCTTTACTTGGATCTGGTGAGAGCTTATGGCGTGATATAAATTTGGTTGAACTTGGATATGAGTGCGTTGAATATGTGCCTTCTGAAAAAGCAGCACATTTCGTTTTCAAACAAAACAAGAAGTTGTGATTTGCAGAATCAATTAAATATTGTTCTTCACAAAAAAGGAATAAAGATGAAAAAACTAAAAATAACTTTTTGGGTTACCACGGGAATAATTTTTCTTTTTGAAGGTGTGATGCCTGCTTTTACATTCCAAACGGAAATGGCTAAAGAAGGTATCCGGCATCTTGGTTATCCCGGATATTTTGGAAATGCTTTAGTGGCATTTAAAATACTTGGAGCTTTGGTTTTAATTATTCCAAAAATTCCCAGACGAATAAAAGAATGGGCGTATGCCGGTTTTGCTTTCGATTTTACTTTTGCAACTATTAGCCTCTGGGCAGTGGATGGATTCGGTGGACAAACAATTTTTCTACTTATATTCCTAGTAATACTTGCAGTTGCATATGTTACAGATCAAAAAATTGTATCTCAACAAAAAGAAATGGTATCATAAAAACATATTCAATAATAACAAACTAAGGAACTACTAAAATGGCAAATGAAAAATCAAACTTGTTAACGGCTGG
>JALNWB010000112.1 GCA_023231105.1 Ignavibacteriaceae bacterium
CTGGTGATTATAGCTAAAGGGTTCCACCTCTTCCCATTCCGAACAGAGAAGTTAAGCCTTTATACGCCGATGGTACTGCATGCGCAGGTGTGTGGGAGAGTAGGTAGTCGCCAGATTTTATTTCAAGCCCTATCGATTTTCGTTAGGGCTTTTTTTTGCTCTTTAATGATCTTTGAGGAAACGATATTTATGACGTGCTGATTGAATAACGAATAATGAACACGGAATAATGAATTTCGAAGTGAATTCAATCTATATTTCATCCGCCACGGCGGATCATCATTTAACATTCCTTGTTCGATATTCAATATTCCTTTTTGGTTCCGGCTTATCCATGTTGGGCTTCCAACGCTTTCCATTCCGATCACGAAGTCTTATGGTATAAAGGAGTCCCACTATTGTGGGATAAATTTAGTTTTTCATTTCTTTTCTTAATTCATCCACACTTTGCTAAATTGTGATGTCATTTTCTAATTTTTTATGAGTTGTATGAAATGAAACTTACTGATTTATTAAGTGAATCCTTTATTATCCCCGAATTATCGAGTGACTCAAAAGATGGCGTGATCAACGAATTAATTGATTTGTTTATCGACGATCCGCGTGTGAAAGATATTGAAAAAGTGAGGCAAGCTGTTCTAGAACGGGAAAAAATAATGTCAACCGGAGTGGGCAAAGGATTTGCTATCCCACATGGGAAAACAGAATTAGTAACAGAGATACTTTGCGCCTTTGGAAAATCTTCAACTCCGATTGAATACCAGGCGTTGGATGCACAACCGGTGTTTTTAATTTTTCTTTTAATTGGTAAGGACAATCTTGTCAGCCTTCATATAAAATTGCTAAGTAGGATTTCTCGAATGATGACTAAAGACACTTTGCGTGAAAAGCTTGTTGCTGCAAAAACAAAAGCTGAAATCATGCACGTCTTTAAAGAAGAAGAAGAAACTTATTTTGATTTATAAACGGTAGGATAGTTTTAATGTTAAAAGCAATTTATGGCACTAAGGATGTCTTACCTAAAGATATTGAAAAATGGAATTACGTTGAAGATATTGTAAAGAAAATTTTCACCTCATTTAATTACAAAGAAATTCGCACACCGATATTTGAAGAAACAGGATTGTTCTCGCGAAGCATCGGCGAAGAGACAGATATTGTAAGTAAAGAGATGTACACTTTTTTTGATCGTGGAGAAACAAGTGTAACTCTTCGCCCCGAAATGACAGCCTCTGTAGTGCGTGCATTTATAGAACATTCCTTAGCCAACCAGTCTTCTCTAAACAAATTATTTTATATAGCTTCAATGTTTCGTCAGGAGAGACCTCAAGCGGGAAGACTTCGCCAGTTCCATCAATTTGGTGCTGAAGTATTGGGCAGCGCCTCTCCGCTACTTGATGCAGAAATTATAATACTTGCTTATACTATTTTAAAGTCACTCGGTTTAAAAGATATCACCGTAAAAATAAATTCTCTCGGAATTACTTCCTCAAGAAAAGCTTACATAGAAATTCTAAAAGAATATTTAGAACCTCACTTGCATGAACTATCTGAGGACAGCAGAAAAAGATTTGAAAAAAATGTTCTTAGGATTTTCGACAGTAAATCTGAAAACGATATTCAGATTATGAAAGACGCACCGAAACTCATTGATCATTTGGATGATGAAAGTAAACAAGAATTTCAAATCGTTCAAAATATTTTGCAAGCGGAACAAATTCCCTTTATTGTTGATTCTTCATTAGTTAGAGGATTAGATTATTATTCAAAAACTACCTTTGAGATCGTGAGCGGAAAAGTTGGTTCACAGAGCGCTCTTTGCGGCGGCGGGAGATACGATGGATTAATTGAATTACTCGGCGGAACGCCAAATTACGGAGTTGGTTTTGCTGCAGGGATCGAAAGAATTATTCTTGCTTTGCAGAATGAAAAAACAGAACTGCCGGGAAATTCTGTTCTCGATGTGTATGTGGTTCTTCTAAATAAAGAATTATTGAATGAGTATTATTTGTTTGCTACAGCTTTAAGAAAAAATAATTTTAAAGTTGAAATTGATTATCTTTCCCGCAGCGTTAAAGCGCAAATGCGTGAAGCAAATAAATTACAAACCAAAGTTGTTGTTTTATTTGGTGGCGATGAATTCGCAGAAAATAAAATCGTTATAAAAAATATGGATACAAGTTCACAGCAAGTAATACCGCTTGAAGAGGCGGGTAAAGAAATTTTATTATCGTTAGGTGCATAAATGCCTTTACATAAACTTGAAGAAATGCCTAAAGTTTCTAAACCGAGAAAAAAAACTCTTGCACGGATTAAACAGTCAAGTCCGCAAAAAAAAGAAAGTTTGGTAGAGTATATTGTAAACGTATTTTTCAAATATGATCCGGCATTGAAAAAACAATTCTCTGTTATTTCTTTATCAACGGTGAAACTTTTTACAAGTCTATCTTATGAAATTTCTGCTGATGTGCAAAAAGGGAAAAATTCAATTGATATCAGCATCCTTGGCTTAAATACACGTCAATCATACTATGTGTCACCTAATCCCGCAACAACCGAGCTTTTGTTTGAAAATCTTTTCGGAAAATATACTGTCAATGTTATCAAACAAGACGGAAGTATTAACAGCGCTATGTTTGATTTTAACATTTATAAAAAAGAAATCAAATTAAGCGAGATCAGCTTACCGAAGAAAAAAAATAACCGGATATTTACGCGGTTTGACATTGCAACCGAATCCTTTTCATTTAAATAAAGAATTTTATGTATCCTGAATTATTAAAACTTGGACCACTCACAGTTTACAGTTACGGTTTTATGCTTGCCGTTTCTTTCATTGTATCGAGTTATATTTTAACGAAAGAAGTTGAAAGAAAAGGACTCGACGCAAACATTGCATCGCAAGTAACACTGCTGGCAATTATTTTTGGAATAGCGGGAAGTAAACTTTTTAGCTTACTTGAAAATTGGAACGATTTTCTTGCTGATCCATTCGGGCAGATTTTTTCTGCAGGCGGATTAACTTTCTACGGCGGATTGATCCTTTCGATAATTGCGATAGCGATTTATCTAAGGCGACAAAAAATACCTTTCCTTTACATTGCAGATGCGGCTTCTCCTTCGCTTGCACTTGCATATGGAATCGGCAGAATAGGATGTCATTTAGCGGGTGATGGTGATTATGGAATTCCAACTTCTTTACCCTGGGGTGTGAACTACGAAAACGGAATTGTAAAACCCTCGTTGATGTTTCAAGGAAGTGACATTGCTAAAAGTTTTCCAAACGGAATTGTTCCAAATAATACACCGCTTCATCCAACCCCGATATATGAATTCATTGTGGGAGTAATCATCTTTTACATTCTCTGGCGGCTTAGGAAAAAAGAATATCCTATCGGCATTTTATTTATGATCTATCTCATCTTTTCCGGCTTTGCCAGATTTTTCGTAGAATTCATCAGACTTAATCCGTTAATTCTTTTCGGTTTATCAGAAGCGCAGTTAATTTCAATTGCATTAATTCTTTTAGGAATAATTGGGATTTTCTTCATTAACAAATTCCCCGAACGGTTTAAATTTGAACCGGCGCCCATAAAGCAGCCTTCACCAAAACATAAAACAAAATGAAATTGATTGTTGGGCGTAAACCTGTTCTTGACGCAATTAACTCCGATGAAAAACTTGAGAGTGTTTTTATCCTATTTGGTCAGCAAGGACCGATCATTGATGCAATACGCGTTGCTTGTACAAAGCGGGATATAAAATGTTCGCAGATAAAGTTGGAAAAATATCAATCGCTGGTAAAAGATGTGAACGCGCAAGGCGTTGTTGCCGTAGGAGCGGAAGTTTCCTATTTCGGTATAAAAGAAATTATTGATCTGGCGAAAAAAAATCCGACGAACAAATTTCCTTTGTTACTCATAATTGATTCGATTCAAGATACCCACAATCTTGGCGCGATTTTACGCACTGGGGAATGCGCCGGTGTTGACGGCATCATTTTAACCAAATTCAATTCCGCTCCAATAAACGAAACCGTGATGAAAACTTCTGCCGGAGCGGTTAATCATTTGAAAGTTTGTTTGGTTGGAAATGTTGTTCAAGCAATACAAGAGTTGAAAGAAAACGGATTTTGGATCATCGGCTCAACGTTGAACAACTCCAAATTTTATGACGAGATCGATTACAATTTCCCATCAGCGTTAATTGTCGGGAATGAAGAAAAAGGAATGCGAAAACTTGTTGCCGATCAGTGCGACTTTCTTGTAAAAATTCCAATGAAGGGGAAAGTGCAATCGTTGAATGTTTCGGTGGCAACGGGTGTGTTGTTGTTTAGTATTATAAAATCAAATGCAAGTTAGATGAATCCGGTCTGCAAAGAATATAAATTCAGTTCACATGCATTAAGACAAATGTTTTCAAGAAAAATCTCTACAACCGAAGCAATTTCAGTCGCAAGCGATGGCGAAATAATTAGTGAATATCCAGATGATAATCCTTTCCCAAGTTTTCTGTTATTCAAAATAATTGATGATCGTCCGATTCATGCGGTTCTTGCAGTGGATAGTGAAAAACAATTTTGTATTTTTGTAACACTTTACGAACCTTCTTTGGCTATTTGGATGAACGATTATAAAACGAAGAGAAAATTATGAAATGTGTAATTTGTAAAAATGGCGAAACAAAAAACGGTTTAACCTCCCTATCGTTTCAAAGGGAAGAAGTTATTATCGTTGTAAAAAATATTCCTGCAGAGATTTGTGAAAATTGTGGTGAGAGTTATCTCAGCGAAGAAATTTCCGCTAGGGTTTTACAAGAAGCTGAACAAAGCATAAAAAAGAATTCTCAAGTTGAAGTTCTTAATTTTGCAGCCTAATTAAATTATAATCAGAGAAAGTATTTTAATGTTATCAAAAATAATCCCTGCCAAACGGACAGAAAATATAACGTATGCCGTAAGAGATATTGTTGTGCTTGCAAATGAAGTTGCAAAAACCGGTAAGGAAATGCTCTACTTAAATATCGGAGATCCAAATCTTTTTGATTTTGAACCGCCGAAACATCTTGTTGAAGCAACGTATCAAGCGATGCTAAGAAACAAAAACGGATATTCCCCTTCTTCCGGGATTAAAGAAGCCGTTGAAGCGATAAGAAAAGAAGGAAACAAAAAAGGGATTGAAAACATTCTCGACATTTTTGTAACTACCGGCGCAAGTGAAGCAATTGATATTTGTTTAACCGCGCTTGTAAATGAAGGTGAAAATGTTTTAACACCAACACCCGGGTATCCATTGTACACGGCAATACAAAGCAAACTGCAAGCTTATGAAAATCCTTATTATCTCGATGAAGAAAATAATTGGCAGCCGGATATTAACGACATTAAAAAGAAGATTAACGATAAAACAAAAGCGATCGTGCTTATCAATCCGAATAATCCTACCGGCTCACTTTATTCAACAGAAATATTAGAGGAAATTGTTGCGCTCGCACTGGAACACAACCTCGTAATTTTTGCGGATGAGATTTATGATAAACTTTTGTTCGATGGGAAGAAACATGTTTCAATCGGTTCGCTAAATAAAGAAGTTTCGTGCATTACCTTCGGTGGACTTTCAAAAAATTACATGGTTCCAGGATTTCGTATCGGCTGGGGAATTATCAGCGGAAAAGATGAAAACCTACGCGAATATATCGAAGCAATAAATAAAATTCTTCGTGCAAGACTTTCCGCAAATCATCCGGAACAGTATGGATTAGTTGCTGCGTTGGAACAAGATCAATCTCATTTAACTATAGCGATGGCTAAACTTGCCAAACGAAGAGACCTAACTTTTGAAATGCTGAATGCAATCCCGGGAATCTCATGTGTAAAGCCGGAAGGCGCATTTTATGCTTTCCCAAGATTGCATACGAATAAACCCGACTTCGATTTTGTGAAAGGTTTGTTAAAAGAAACCGGAGTAGTTGTTGTTCACGGAAGCGGGTTTGGACAACTTCCCGGAACGCAGCACTTTAGAGTCGTTTTCCTTCCGAATGAAGAAATTTTAACGAAAGCGTATAATAATATCGGAACGTTTTATAAGAAGTTTTTGAATGCTTGATGTTTTTAATTGACGACAACAAAGTCTATTTGAATGGATCTAATACAGAAAGATTCTTAATCCACGAAAAATCGATGGTGTTGTGAGTAACTAAAGTCAGATCCCTTTCAAGTGCAGTTGCAGCTACCAATGAATCACCCAAAGATATTTTCTTTTGTTGTTTAAGTTTTACTGCTTGCATAAGTATTGAGGAATCAAGAGGAATAATGTTGGAGTTATTGAAAAAGGTTTCTAAAAAGTGTTTTTCTTCCTTCTTTAAAAGATGATACCCCAACACTTCAACAAAACTAATTGCTGATACGGAAACAGAATGCTCTTGAAGAAAATTAATAAGATGTTTATTGGAAGGATAAGAAGAGTAGATTATAATATTACTGTCGAGCAAAACCTCCATATTATTACCGGATAATTTCTCTATCTTTTCTCTGATCTTTTTGCCAGGCTATAGGATCAACAATTGAAGAAATTCCACCAATTGCAGCAAGGTCTTCAAGCGCTTTTATCATCAATTTTTTTCTTTTTGTCGAATCTTCAACTATTTCCACTTTTACTTTCAACTCTTTTTTAGATAAAAGAGTATCAGCCGGAAAATCAATCCAATGGATTTTCCCGTCACTTATTATTGCTTGATAACTTGTATTCATTTTAAACCTTGTTTTTGCATACGCAACATAGAGAATAATACATTTTTTAGCAAGCGACTTAACCCTACAAAGGCGCTTATAAAAACGAACCGGGAAAGGGAAAAAGAAAATCCCATTGGCAAAAAATATAAATCCTTAATGTTATATGCTTTTCCCCGAAGGAAAAGTGAGAAAAACGGGCAAAAACGAAACAAATGGCAAAAATGAAAGCGAAATGAACGCTAAAAGGCTACGGAAGCAGAATAGCATCCTCGATTAAATTCTTGTTTTTATTGTTAAGATTTGGGAACAAGCCTGCTCAGCTCAGACGGGGAGTAACGATATTTGATCTCTCGAAATAGAAAAGCAGAGTTCACGGGACAGGTTTTAGAAGTTTATTACCAGAAGGGGAAAGAATTTGTAGCGAACGTTGCGGTTCGTGGCGTACTTGGCGAGAAAAAAGGGAACTAGTTTCTCGCCACGTTCACAAAGAAGACGCAACGAACGCAAAGGGAAAATTAAGAATAACTTTTTTTGCTTTGTTAAAAGAAAAAATTAGTTTAGGTTTACCCACAATAATTATTGTATGATGAGGCGACTTTATTTCTTCTTTAGATTTATATAGAAAAAAATCAGCAGCCGAGGGTTTGCTTTCACTCCTTTTATCTTTTTCAAAAAATATTTCTCCTAAAACAGTTTGTCAATCATACTTTATATCCAGAGAGTTATGATACATGTTAAAGATTGATAGTGAATTTGACAGAGTTAAAAATATTTCAATGAAAAACGAAAAAAATTTCCTTATTTCCCATGGGTATAAAGATGATAGAGATGTTTATATTTTGGGATCATTCGTTGAATTGATGAAAATGGGTAGTCAAGTTTTTCCTGAATACTTTATAAAATTTAAACCGCCAGAACCAGATTTTCACACCTACGTTTCAGATAAAAAATTTTATAAACAAATTGAAATTGTTGAGAATATGCATTGGGGAAGGAAAAGAGGCAAAGAAGATGAAGTCTCATTTGATAGAAGCAAATATTCAGAGGCTTCGAAAAGGTGTCAAATTCGAATATGGTATAGTTTTATTAAAAACCTTAACGATAAATTCTTAAAATTTTATGGTAAAGATAGCTGGTTAGTTATTTATCATAATATTAATGTTTTTCATATTAGTGATATTGGGTTTTGGATTAACATAATATTTGGAATTAAAGAGGAAATTGAAAAAAGAGGGTTGGTAGATTTTTCTAAATCAACGTATGAAAAAATATTTGTTCTAAATTCTGGTTTTACTGAACTTGTTCAAATATTTCCTGATAATAGAGTGATATTTTCAAAGTATGCACAATATTTACTGAAGTAGGTTGCACTAAAAAACATTATCAAAATTTTTGGCGTTTGTGTTTTATACTTAATCAAGTAGTGGTTTTATGACCATCCCTTTATATAACAACAAATACTTAGAAGGCGGCAATTATGTCATGGTATGATTACATCCTTATTCCTCTTGGATCAACATGTGTCCCGATAATACTTTTTTTTGTTTTTAAAAAGTATTTTGGCGGCATAATTGATAAAGTATTCAAAGAAGAGATAGAAATATTTAAGCAAAAGTTGAAGTTAGCAACTGAAGAAGTAAGATTTGATTACCAAAGAAAAATCGAGAATTATACTCTTTATATTCAGAGAAAGCATAAAAAGTATTGCAAGTTTTATGAACTGTTATTAATAGCTGAATCAAAAGTCAATTCTTTGTTTGGATTAGGCTCATCACCAACATTTAAAGAATTCAATCAGTCTGACTTTATTGAACTTTTGACGAGAAACAATTTTACCAAAGGGAAAATTGATGAAATAATTTTATTGTTAGATAGCTCAAGAGAAAGTGCAATAAAAGAAATAAGAAAGATGTTACGTTTAAAAGAATTAAGAGATTCGGAAAAATCTGTTTTTAAAGTTCGAGATTATTATTGGTTATCAAAATTTTATTTAACCAACGAAGTAGATGAGCTAGCAAAAGAGAGTACTGAAAAACTTATCAAACTACAGGTTAAATATGAAATAATGGATGAATTACCATATGGTTCTACTGATAGAATGGATTTTTCAAACGAAGCAAACATTTTAAAAAAAGATTTGGAAAAATTATTACCTCAACTACTTGAACTGATGAAGAAAGAATTGTTATTGGGTAATGCAGATTAATACAAAATAATTTGTCACTTTAGATGATGAATAAAGATAGGATTTTTTGAAAAAAAGGGTTCTTAAAAAATATTTATTGCTTGCTGGTAATAGCTATTCCGCCCTTTCAGGGCAAAAGATGTGAGAGTGTTCTCATTCAAAATAAAAAAGGCGCTTGGTATTTCTACCAAACGCCTTTGTTCTATTTTACCTAACCGGATTATTGAACTTTAAAATTTATCATTTTAACAATTTCTGAGACGCCCACAAAATTCTTACTGCTTACCGTCTTCAGCGCAAATTTATATTTTACAATTTCCAAAACTACATCTCCGGAAAATGCACTAAGTTGACTTGCGGAAATAGAATAACCTCCTGTTTTGTTGGTAGTTGTTGCTGTAACTGTAGAACTTCCTGCAACCAACACAACCATCATGGAATCAGTTGCTCCAGAGTTTGCGCCCGTCCATGTGATATTCAGAGGACTGCTTTTTGATGCAACTGTTGATGCTGTCGGATAAGTAACAGAAAAAGCGGAAGGGCTTGTAACATCAATAGTAAAAGCCGGAGTGTTTCCCGCGCCGGTAACACTCCAAGCATGCACTGATCCGTTCCAATTTAAATTTAACGAAGAAGGGGGATTGGTCGGATCGGTTGAGGCAAAAGAATTATAATAAACTGAAGAACCCTGGGTGGATTTTGCAATTGCCTTTCCGTTTACAGTGACTGTTCCGGCATCAGTTCCGGATCCAAAATTAGCAAATCCCATATCCATATCTACCGTATTATAAGGTTCAGGAACATTCGGGACGGTATAAGAAAATTGAATCGCTGCAACTACTCCGTCAACAGTTCCGCTAAATGTTGGAATCGGTTGATCGGTTTTGGGGGTTGTTGTAGTTGGTGGCGGCTCTGTAGTACTGGATTTTTTACATCCGACGAAGAAAAATGTAACTGCAAAAAAAGCAGTTAAAAATAATAAAAATGTTTTTTTCATTTAAGTTGTCCTCTAATTTGTTAAAAATATTGCACCTCATTGATTATCATTCTCCTTAAACTTAATGATAACCAGCTCAAATTAAGAGAATTATTCTTTCAAGAGCAACATACTTATGTCGTATTTTTTACGTATTCTTTCCTAAATCACATCAGGCAAAATAACGGAAACCGTAGGGCGATTCTCTGAATCGCCCATGCGTTTGTTTTAATTTATTTACTTCTCGGGCGAAACAGAGTTTCGCCCTACATTGTTGCGTAACGCGGGTCATTAAGTTGCACCATCAAAATTTCGTTTAGGAAAGCTTATTCCATCTGCTCCTTCCTTGTTTCACTTACAGCATTTCAATATATTTGCAAAGCTAAAAATCAACCTTCGGTACAAAATTTTTTGAAAAATAATACGGTTTCGCATCTGGATAATGGTATTACGGTGGTGTCGGAATTTATTCCTTACGTAAAATCATTCTCGTTAGGATTTTGGTTCAATATCGGCTCACGCGATGAAAGTCCGGAGAACAACGGCATCGCCCATTTTATTGAGCACATGGTTTTTAAAGGAACGAAAAAAAGAAGTTCTAAGAAAATTTCGGAAGAAATTGAATCGTACGGCGGATATTTAAATGCATTTACTTCCAAAGAACATACTTGTTTTTACGGAAGAGGATTAGCGCAGCATTTTGAAAAAACTTTTGATGTTCTTTCGGATATGGTGCAAAACCCGATGTTCAAACAAGAACATATTGTTAAAGAAGCCGGCGTTATTTTGGATGAACTCAGAGATATCAATGATAATCCGGAAGAATTGGTTTTCGACGAATTTGAAAAACATCTTTTTGAAAAGAATGGTTTAAGTCTTCCGATAATCGGGAACGAAAAAAATGTGCTTTCGTTTAATTCGGCTTCGATAAAAAATTATTATAAGAAAAAGTATTTCAATTCGTTAACGATTGTTTGTTCGGGCGCTATTAAGCATAACGAAGTTCTTCAATTAGCGCAAAAGTATTTGTTGAAGGAATATCAATCGGCAAAGAGTGAAAGAACTTCGACAGTTGAAAATATTGTGAAGCACAGTATGCTCGAAAAAGATTTTCAACAAGTGCATATTATTTTTGGAAGAAAAGCCTACGGCTATAAAGAGAAAGAAAGAATTCCGTTAAACCTATTAGCAAATATTCTTGGCGAAGGAAGCAGTTCCCGGTTGTTCCAGGCGATACGCGAAAAACTTGGAATCACGTATCAAATAAATACGTTCATCAATTCGTATTTAGATATTTCTTCGTTTGGAGTATATTTTTCAACGGGAGAGAAACAGTCGGAAAAAGTTCTTTCAATTTTATCGAAGGAATTTAAGAAACTGCAAACGACAAAAGTTTCTGAAAAAGAATTTAAGCGTGTAAAAGAATATTTAAAAGGAAGCATGCTGCTCAGTTTAGAAAATACTACGAACAGAATGATCCGTATAGCAAATTCACTTTTATATTTTAACAGAATTATTCCGGTGGAAGAAATTATTCGCGATGTTGAAAAAGTTACTCCGGATGAGATTCATCAATTAGCAAAGAAAATGTTGAACGAAGAAGATTTCTCGAAAATTGAAATTCGTTCCAAGAAAAAGATTCAGAAAGCAGCCGCTTAACAAGGAAAAAAGGATTGCCTTATGCCTAAAATTATTATTGACGGAAAAGAAGTTGAATTCAAACCCGGTCAAACAGTTATCCAAGCCGCGCAAGAAAATGGAATAGACATTCCTCATTTTTGCTGGCATCCGTCACTTTCGGTTTCCGGAAATTGCCGTCTCTGTTTAGTTGAAATTGAAAAAATGCCGAAGTTAGTTATTTCTTGCTCAACGACTGCAACGGAAGGAATGGTTGTACAAACTCAATCGGAAAAAGTTATTGCAGCGCGCAATGCGGTTATGGAATTTTTCTTAATCAATCATCCGCTTGACTGCCCGATCTGCGATGAAGCCGGCGAGTGCAAACTTCAAGATTACGCTTATCAGCACAGTGTTGGCGAAAGCAGATTTACCGAAGAAAAAAATCATAAAGAAAAACGCGTTGAGCTTGGACCGAATGTAATGTTCGACGGCGAGCGTTGTATTTCGTGTTCACGCTGCATCCGCTTCTGCGATGAGATCGCAGGTAAGAAAGAATTGACCTTCATCAAACGGGGCGACCGCGTAACCATTACAACCTTCCCCGGAAAGAAATTAGAAAATCCTTACTCAATGAACGTTACTGATATTTGTCCTGTTGGCGCGTTGACGAATAGAGATTTTCGTTTTAAATCCCGCGTGTGGGAAATGGCTCCCACGAAAACAATTTGCTCCGGCTGTGCGCGCGGTTGTAATATTGATTTATGGACGCGCAACAACGAAGTGCTTCGTTTAACTCCACGCCAAAATGACGAGGTAAATAGTTTTTGGATGTGCGACAACGGAAGATTAAATACTTTTAAACACATAAATGCAAACGATAGAGTGAGTGGTCCGCATATTAGAAAAGACGGCGAGTTGATAAAAGTTGGCTGGGATGAAGCTTATGCAAATACGTTATCAGAACTAAAAAGTTTTGCGAAAGATGAAATCGCAGTTTTATCTTCCTCATCAGTTACCGTTGAAGATGCTTATCTTGTTTCAAAATTTGTCCGATCAACTTTAAATGTGAAAAATTTTGATTTTGTTCCAAAAGTAGTTGCTGGAAGCGGCGACGAAATTTTAATTCGAGAAGATAAAACAGCAAACGTAAAAGGCGTTGAGTTGATGGGTGTTGAACCGGGTAAGTCCGTCTCCGGCGGAGGTTTAAGATTCGATGGAATAATTTCACACATTGAGTCGGGAAGAATTAAAGCGCTTGTGTTAATTGAAGAAGATTTGATTAGCTGGAATCCTTCCTTTGAACATGCCTTATCAAAATTAGATTTTCTTGTAACCTTCTCAACAAATTTTGATGCGGCAACTTCATTTGCGAATGTTGTTTTCCCTGCTTCAACATATGCCGAAAAGAATGGCACATGGATAAATTTCCAAGGAAGAATTCAGCGCATTCGTCCCGCGGTTACAACCATTGAGATGGAAAGAAGTCTCGATGGAATGTCGTTAAGCCGCTGGGATAAATTTGGAACCGACTTTGACAGTTGGGGCAAAGCTAAAAAGAATGACGCTCGCCCGACATGGAAAATTATTTCCGGCTTAGCAAATGCTTTCGGTACAAAATATAAATTTACTATGGCTGAAGAAATCTTTAATGAGATTGCTCATACAAATCCTTTGTTCACCGGTTTGGATTATGATGTCATCGGTGAAAACGGAGTTCAGTTAAAAACAGAAACCATCCAAAAATTAGTTTCGGAACGATCCCGAAAACTTTCGGGAACAATTTAAAGGAAGACTTTTTTATGGGAATTTTAGAACTGATTATTATTTCGTTAATTAAGATTATTGTTATTGCAGTCATCATGCTGTTAACGGTTTCTTACTTAGTTTATTTTGAAAGAAAAATTGCCGCTTGGGCGCAGAATAGAATTGGTCCAAACCGCGTTGGACCCGCCGGAATTTTTC
>JALNWB010000113.1 GCA_023231105.1 Ignavibacteriaceae bacterium
AAATGATGATCCCACAAATAAAGAGAAGAAGATATTCAAAAAATATGATGAGTTGCTCGACAAAAATGAAAATGGAATAAAATATCTTTTAGACGAAAAAATTGCCGGTATTAATCGGGATAAGCTTCATTCGTTGGATAATACAATTTATAAATTAATTTGTTACTGCATTATGCCGAATCATATTCACCTGGTTTTTAGACTTTTAAGTGAAACGCAAAGCGTGAGCGAAGTTATGAAATTGATTAAAGGCGCTACCGCACATGAATGTAATCAAGTATTAAAAAGAACGGGCAAGTTTTGGCAAGTTGAAAGTTTTGACAGATTGATTAGAGATGCTAATGAAATGTATAATATTATCAACTACGTACTTAACAATCCGGTAAAAGCGGGATTAGTTGATAATCCGGATGATTGGAAATATTCGTACTGCAATCCCGATATTTTTTAACACAACCTTATTGGCGTAAATCGCAATGCGCAGACTGAAGTCCGCGCTACGGAGAATAATTCGTAGCGCAGAATTCATTCTGCGACTTTATGAACTACCAACATTTCCCCGCCATCTATTTATTTTCTATTTTTAGATAAGAAAAACTTAGTTTAATGAAACCTTACGGATTTTTTTCGTGTTAGATTAATATAACTGAAAGAAAAAAGTAAATGGCAAAAAAATATTGGCTCTTCAAATCTGAACCGGAAGCCTATTCAATTGATAATTTGGCAAAAGAAAGAAAAGTTTTTTGGGATGGAGTGCGCAATTATCAAGCGCGGAATTTTTTGCGCGATGAAATAAAATCCGGCGATCAAGTTTTGTTCTATCACAGCAATACAGAACCAACCGGCGTTTTCGGTATTTGTGAAGTTGTAAAAGACGGCTACCCGGACCACACGGCATTTGATCCGGAAAGTCATCACTTTGATCCGAAAAGCAATCCGCAAAACCCCGCATGGTTTATGGTTGATATTAAGTTTGTGAAAAAATTTTCAAAACCGGTTACGCTGGATGAAATAAAATCTAACGCCAAATTGCAAAACATGAAACTTCTTCAGCGCGGCAGCCGTTTAAGTATTCAGCCGGTTACAAAAGAAGAATTTAATGTTATAGTTACAAGTGGAAAGTAGAAAGTTAAAAGTAAGTTTATAAATGGATAAATCGCTATCTGAAGTACACTCATCGGTAAAGACGGATAAAGGAAGTTATTTAAAAAGACTCTTCGCTTTTTCCGGTCCGGCTTTTTTAGTTTCTGTTGGATATATGGACCCGGGAAACTGGGCGACCGATATTGCCGGAGGGGCGCAGTTCGGTTATAAATTGATCTGGGTAATTCTTCTGGCAAACATGATGGCAATTCTTTTTCAAACGCTCGCAGCGCGGCTTGGAATAGTTTACGGCAGAGACTTAGCACAAGCATGTCGTAGTAGTTATCCGAAATCAATCAATTTTATTTTATGGATATTTACGGAACTCGCGATTGCCGCAACAGACTTAGCGGAAGTGCTCGGTTCTGCAATAGGTTTATATCTGCTATTTGGAATTCCTTTGGTTTGGGGTGTTGTTATCACCACGCTTGATGTGTTACTTTTACTGCTGTTGATAAATTACGGCATCCGAAAAATGGAAGCGGTCATCGTTTCCCTTGTTGCGATGATAGGAATTTGTTTTCTTCTCGAATTGGTTTTAGCAAAGCCCGATTTTGCTGAAGTTGCAACGGGATTTATGCCCACAGCAATGTCAAGCGGCGCTTTGTTTATTGCACTTGGGATCATCGGCGCTACGGTTATGCCGCACAATATTTATCTTCACTCTGCATTAGTGCAATCGCGCGATATTGAAAAAACTACCGCCGGAAAAAAAGAAGCGAACAAATTTAATTTAATTGATTCGGTAGTTGCATTAAATGCCGCCTTTTTTGTGAATGCTGCAATTTTAATTTTAGCCGCCTCTGTTTTTTTTAGCAGCGGACATTCTGATGTTGCATCTATTATGGATGCTCATTCTCTTCTCGGAAAGCTGCTTGGAAGTTCATTTGCTCCGTTTGCATTTGGACTCGCGCTGCTTGCCGCCGGTCAATCTTCCACCATTACCGGAACTTTTGCCGGACAAATTATTATGGAAGGATTTGTCGGTTTAAAAGTTCGTCCCTGGGTGCGAAGATTAATCACCCGCTTAATTGCCATCATTCCGGCGCTCATTGTTATCAATCTTGCCGGCGATCGTTCTGTTGATATGCTGCTTATTTTGTCGCAAGTAATATTATCGATTCAACTTCCTTTTGCGTTGATACCGCTTCTACATTTTACTTCAAGTAAAGAGAAGATGGGAGAATTTGCTTCCGGCACAAAGGTGAAAATTCTTGCTTGGTCTGCCGCCATTCTTATTGTTGCCTTAAATCTAAAATTAGTTTCGGATGTTGTGTTAGAGAATATTTCCAACCCGGGAACAATCGGATTACTTATAAAATTTTTAGGAATCCCGTTCTTTCTTTTTGTTTTTGTAATGCTGCTCTGGATAACATTTGAACCGATATTGACCAAAGAAAAAATTCAGGAAGTAATAAGCGCAACAACTGCGCAGTTTGCTTCGTTGGAAGGAGGAGCTTTAATTCAGCGTGTGGGCATCGCGTTGGAGGGAAAGTATAGGTTTGATTCACAGATCATTCAAAAAGCGCTTCCGTTTTTACAGGCTGAGAAAAACACTATTTACCTGATGCATTGCGTTGAATCTCCAACGGGAAGATTTCTGGGCGAATCCGTTGACGACCAGGATGCGTTGCGAATGAGAATCTATTTGGAAAAATTTTCCGACTTCCTAAATAAAAAGAATTTTAAAACTAAATTATGTATCAGCGGTGGCGAGCCGGAAGACGCTATAGCCAAACTTGTCGAGAAAGATAAAATCGAAATGATTATTCTTGGAAGCCACGGACATAAGTTGATAGATGACATGATACTCGGTTCAACGGTTGATGAACTTAGGCACAAAGTGCGCGTTCCGATCCTCGCGATTCCGGTTAATTAGCTTTCTTTTGTTATTGTCTTTAACCTGTTTGTGCTTTAAGTTTACACTGTAATTATAGATGGAGAAAAAATGTTACAAGTTATTGATGTTGAATTAACGCCAAATCCCCATGCGCTAAAATTTCTTTTAAATGAACGATTGCTAAAATTTGAAACGAGACACTTCCACAGTAAAGCCGAAGCTGCAAACGATCCTCTTGCAAGTGGAGTTTTTGAACTGCCGGGTGTTCTTTCTGTTTTTTATATGGATAAATTTATAACCGTTGAAAAATCCCGCGAGACACAATGGGGACAAATTCAGCGCCCGTTAGTTTCCTTTTTAAAAGATTTTGATAATAATTTAATTCCCGCTGAAAAAGAACCGGAGGATTTAGATGTGAATTCTAGCGAGTTATTAAAGAAGATAAACGAAGTATTAAATCAAAAAGTTCGTCCGGCGTTGGCAAACGATGGCGGCGGATTGGAAGTTTTAGGATTAAACGGAGTAACGCTGAAAGTCCGCTACCAGGGCGCTTGCGGCAGTTGTCCCAGTTCAATTTCGGGAACGCTCCGCGCGATAGAAAATCTTTTAAAGAAGGAAGTTAATCCGGTAATTGAAGTGATTTCCGCATAAGACGTGTTTTAAGTACTAACGGAATTTAGTAAATCCGAAGCATGAGTGAATGGTTGAATGATTGCGAGAAACATCCTTTGAATAAGAAAAACTTAAGTGATTAGTGAATTGAAGTTATAAACATTCAACCATGCAAACATTCATTCATGCTTAAAGATGTGAGCATGATTCTTATTCGTTTTTTTGTCTAACGTAAGTTCCTCTTTAACTAATAAGCGGAAAAACCATGAAGCAGTCTGACCAAAAAATATTTTACACACCGCTAAAAATAGGCGGGTATTCAATTACTGTTTTTGCTTCCACCAAAGGGATTTGTCATCTTGATCTAAATTCAAAATCCGGCAGTAAACTTTTTCAAAAGAAAAGTAAACTACCGCCGAATGATAAAATCTTTTTCGGTTTACCCGAACAATTAAAAAAATATTTTGATTCAGAACTGAAAGCATTTAAAGTCCCGCTTGATATTCAAGGAACAACTTTTCAACTTCAAGTGTGGAATGAACTGATGAATATTCCCTTCGGCGAGGTGGTTACATACAAAGATATTGCACTAAGAATAAAAAATGAAAAGAGTTTCCGCGCGGTTGGAAATGCTGTGGGCGCTAACCCGGTGCCGATAGTTATTCCGTGTCACCGCGTGATTAAAACCTCCGGTGCACTTGGAGGCTTTTCCGGCGGCGGACCAAAAGTAAAAGAAAAATTATTAGAGCTTGAAGGGTGTGTGAGTTTGGAATTATTTTAACAAAGAGAAAAGTATAACAATGAACGAACTTTACTATGGCGATTGTTTAGACATTTTACAAGAATTACATAAAGAACATCCAAATGGCTTTATTGATTTGATCTATATTGATCCGCCATTTAATTCTAAGCGGGATTATAATATTCTTTTTGAGTCAATTGATTTTTCTGATTCAACAGCGCAAAAGCAGGCGTTTGCCGATACGTGGAGTAACATTTCTTATTTAGATTCTTTGGGGCAAATTCAAGAGTTAAATCTTAATCTGTACAAATTACTAAAGACTTTAGACAACGTAAATATTTCAAAGAGTGCAGTATCATATTTAACAACAATGGCACATCGTATCATTTATATGCACAAGGTTTTAAAAGATACAGGCAGCTTTTATTTACACTGCGATCCTTTTATGAGTCATTACCTCAAAATGGTGTGCGACCTAATCTTTGGGCAGAAACATTTCAGAAGAGAAATCATCTGGTCGCTGAACACTTCTTCTGGCTTTAAATCTCAAGCTCAAAATTGGATCAGAAATCATGACACTCTTCTTTTTTACACCAAATCGGAAAAGTATGTTTTCAACAAACAACATCTTCCTTACACACCAGAATATCTTACTCGATTCAAAAAAATTGATGAGGATGGAAGACGATTTAGAGATGACAGATCGAGTGGAAGAAAACAGTATCTTGACGAAACGGAAGGTGTGGCAATTGGTGATGTTTGGAGCGATGTTATGTCATTCCAGCAAGCATCAACAATAAAAGAGTATATGGGTTATCCTACACAAAAACCGGAATCGTTATTGGAAAGAATCATAAATGCCTCTTCAAAAAAAGGTGATTTGGTTGCAGATTTTTTCTGCGGCTGCGGGACGTCAATTTCTGTTGCACAAAAACTAAAACGTCATTGGCTTGGCGTTGATATTTCGCACCTTGCTGTAAAACTTATTGTCAATCGTTTAACAAAAGATTTAAATAAAAACCGTACAGCTACATTGCTTGAAAATATTGAAGTTAAAGGAATGCCGAAAGATATTGCCTCGGCAAGAGAGCTTGCAAATTCTCCAAAAGGGAGATTCAGTTTTCAAGATTGGATTATTGAAGTAATGTTAGACGGAGTTTGTAATCCTAAGAAAACCGGCGATGGTGGTTACGATGGCTATATCACGTTTCAAAAACCAAATAAAGAAAAAGGAATTATCCTTATTGAAGTGAAAAGCGGAAAAGTAAACGTAAAAAATATTAGAGAATTTATTCAAGTTGCCGCCAAACAAGAAGCTGATATCGGAGTTTTTGTTTGTTTTGAAGAAACCGTTACAAAAGAAATGTTGAGAGAATCGAAACTGCAAGGTTATTTTATGAATGATCACTTCCCGGGCAGTTATCCCAAACTTCAAATAATTTCTGTTGAGCAGCTTCTCAACGGTGAAGAAATAAAAATGCCGAATATTGCATTAACAACTTTCAAACCTTCGTTAAATGGGAAAGTAAAAGAACCAGAAATTGGGTATTTGTTTTAACAAAAAAAGTTAAAGGGTTTTCAAAAAAAACCGCAGACCAATCATCTGCGGTTTTTCATTTTAAAGATATGAAATATTAAACCAACGGATGTGTGTTCAGCTCGTTCAATCCTTGATGAAGCTCATCATATGATAATTCATGATCGACTAATTTTCCGTTAAAGTAGTCTTCGTAGGCTGACATATCAAAATGTCCGTGACCGCAAAGATTGAACAGAATTGTTTTCGGTGTTCCTTCTTCTTTCGCTTTTAATGCTTCACGAACAACTGCGGCAATTCCGTGTGTTGCTTCCGGCGCGGGAATAATTCCTTCTGCATTTGCAAATTTTACTCCGGCGTCAAAACACGATAACTGATGAACAGATTGCGCTTCAATTACTTTATCTTTTAATAACTGGCTAACAATCGCTCCGGCACCGTGGTAGCGTAAACCACCTGCGTGGATCGGATCGGGAACAAATGTATGTCCAAGCGTGTACATCGGAAGAAGCGGAGTTAAACCGACAGAGTCACCGAAATCATAACGGAATTCCCCCTTGGTTAATTTAGGGCACGAAGCCGGTTCGACTGCAATGCAGCGGACTTTTTTTCCTTCTTGTAAATTTAAACGTAAAAACGGAAAAGCAATTCCCGCAAAATTTGAACCACCGCCAAACGGCGCGATAACGATGTCGGGAAAATCTCCAGCCATTTCCATTTGTTTTACGGCTTCAAGTCCAATAACGGTTTGATGCATTAATACGTGGTTCAACACGCTGCCAAGAGCGTATTTGGTGTCTGCATTCGTTGCGGCTCGTTCAACCGCTTCTGAAATTGCGATACCCAAACTTCCCGGGGAATTCGGGTCTTCAGCTAAAATTTTTCTTCCCGATTCAGTTAAGTTCGTTGGAGAAGAAAAAACTTTTGCGCCCCAAGTATTCATCATCAATTTGCGATATGGTTTTTGTTCGTAACTGATCCTCACCATGTAAACTTCCAATTCAATTCCGAACATTTGGCAGGCAAAACTAAGCGCACTTCCCCATTGACCGGCGCCGGTTTCAGTTGTAATTTTTTTCACGCCTTCCATTTTGTTGTAATATGCTTGAGGAATTGCAGTGTTGGGTTTGTGCGATCCAGCCGGACTAACGCCTTCGTATTTATAATAAATTTTGGCAGGAGTATCGAGCAGTTTTTCAAAATTATATGCGCGGTACAACGGTGTCGGGCGCCAGATTTTATAGGCTTCACGCACCGCTTCGGGAATTTCGATCCATCGTTCTTTTGAAACTTCCTGCTTAATTAATTCCATTGGAAAAAGCGGAGCCAAATCTGCCGGACCGATTGGCTGTTTGGTTCCCGGATGAAGCGGCGGCAATGTAGGGTTTGGCATATCTGCCTGAATATTGTACCAGCTTTCCGGAATCTGATCTTCGGGAAGAAGAAATTTTTTGATCTGTTTCATTACAAAGTTTCCTTTAAGTTATTAAAAAGTTTTATTCAATAGAAAAGATTAAAACACATTCATCAAGTGAATGGAAAATCAGTATAAATTAAAATGAAAAAATGGAAGAGAATATTTTAGGCGCGGGGGCGCCAAATGAAAGAAGAAGTAAGTGAGATATTTTTAAGTCGCATTTTCATGTAACCAATATAGTGAATCAACCTTTCGGTGCAAAAAGAAAAAATTGAATTAGAGAATATTCTTTCAACTTTTTAACGATTTCTTTCCAAATAAAGTTAGAACTGCCAAAAGTAATGCAACCGAACCGGAAAAATAAAAAGGAGCGCTTGGACTGATAACGTCCCACAAAATTCCCGCAAAGAAAGAACCAAACATAATTGCAAAACTTGAAAGCATTGTAAGCAAACCGATTGCAGTTCCGCGCATTTCATCTGGAACTATATCGGAAACCCAAGCCTTTGTTATCCCTTCTGTTGATGCGGCGTAAACGCCATACAATGCAAAGAGAAGAATTGCAAACACAAAATGGTGTGCGACTGCAAACCCGAAATAAACAACGGAAAAAACTAAAAGCCCGAAAGTGAAAATCTTTTTCTTCCCTATTTTATCTGAAAGCAATCCAAGCGGATATGAACTGGCAGCATAAACAAGGTTGTAAAAAATGTAACTCACTATTGCCAGCGTATCGGAACCCGAAATGGCTTTTGATTTTAAGATCAGAAAAACATCGCTGCTGTTTGCGAATGAAAAAAGCACGACCAAACTCAAAATAATTTTATATTCCTTCGGTGCAGTTTTAAGAAAAGAACGAAAACCGATTTTCTTTTTCCCTTCTTTTGAAACAAAATTATCCTTAACAAAAAAAGTAAATGAAACGGCAATCATTGAAGGAACAAACGCAATAAGAAAAATTAGTGTATAATTTTTTGGAAAGAAAGCTAAAAGAAGCAGCGCCAATGCGGGACCAATTGCAGCGCCAAGCGTATCCATTCCACGATGAAAACCAAAGACGGCGCCGCTGTTTCCGTCGGCGTAACTTGCAAGCAGTGCATCGCGAGGAGCGGTGCGTAAACCTTTTCCGAGTCGGTCTGAAATTCTTGCAGTGATAATTGCTGCAAGCGAAGGAAAAATTCCAGGAAGAGGTTTAGACAAAGCTGAAAGTCCGTAACCGAGAGAAATAAAAATTGCTCTCTTTTTTACTTTGTCGGAAAGCACTCCGAAATATCCTTTAAAGAATCCGCTGACAACTTCCGCAACTCCTTCGAGTAATCCGATAACCGCCATTGAAGCGCCCAAAACGGTTGACATAAAAATAGGCGTAACGGGATAAAGCATCTCGCTTGCGATATCCGTGAATAAACTGACGAAGCTTAAGATGATGACTTGTTTTGGAAGATTTTTATTTGACATTACTCTTTTATTTGCATAGTATAAGTAATGTGGTCACTATCCCGTACATACCGATCAACAACATGCCATATGGCATCATCGAGAGCTTCAAATCCTTCTTTTTCAAGATTATGAATTTCAGGATAATGTTTTAATGCAAATTCTTTCAAGGCTTTTGTTGCATCCTCTTCAAGCGCTACCATTTTTGCTTGTGCTTTCATTGCAGCGTTATAAAGCGGTTCGAGTTCGTCTGCTATTTCATCGAGACTTTTGCTCATAAACACTCTCTGATATTTTAAAAATATTCTATCCACAAATTAATAAAAGAATTTAAACGTTAATATTCAGTTCCCTTATTCCAATTCAAAATTGATCCATTCTTTTCTTAAATTTGCAAAAGAAATATTTAACACAAAACCTCATGGAGAAATAAAGATGCGTAAAAAAGTAATAGCCGGAAATTGGAAAATGAATTTGAATTTACAGGAATCAATCTCGTTGATTTCCGGAATTAAAAACGGATTGAGAACATTATCAAGCAACGTAGAAGTTATCATTTGTCCACCATATACCTCGTTGGAGACCGCTTCAACGCTGGTTAAAAACTCACACGTAAAACTCGGTGCACAAAATATGTACTTTGAAGAAAGCGGCGCATACACCGGAGAAATATCCGCATCAATGTTAAAAAGTGTCGGCTGTGAATATGTAATTCTCGGGCACTCGGAAAGAAGAACGATCTTCGGCGAGACAGATTCAACCATCAACAAAAAAATTCATAAGGCATTGGCAAGCGGACTCCTTCCAATTTTCTGCATCGGTGAAACTTTAGATGAGCGTGAAAAAGGAATTACGTTTGATGTTGTTAAACGTCAGGTTGTTGAAGGATTGAAAAATGTTGACACTGAGAATATGAAAAAAATCATCATCGCTTACGAACCTGTTTGGGCAATCGGAACGGGAAAAGTTGCTTCGAAAGAACAAGCTGAGGAAGTTCATGCGTTCATTAGAAAAGAATTGATCGCATTGTACCAAAGTGATGTCGCGGAACAAATTATCATTCAATACGGCGGAAGTGTAAAACCTGATAACGCGGTTGAACTTCTTTCGCAACCAAACATTGATGGCGCACTCGTTGGAGGCGCATGTTTGAAGGTTGATTCGTTCCTCGGTATTATTAAAGCCTGTTAGAAAAACTAAATCTCACGTCTTGAAGATGTGAGATTTTTATTTCTATAAATGGGATTTGTTTTTTGGCTTTTGGAATTTAATATTCTATTTCTTGTGTTCTCTTTGAACGCGGGTAACGGCTCTTTAAACCATCAACAGAAATTCCGCCGGTTCCAAGAATTTTGTTTCGAAACTTTACCACGGTTTGTCCTTTAAAAGAAAAATTTTTTTTGATGATTCCGCCGTCAAGATATTTTTTCAACTCATCGTTGCTGGCAAGTTCAACAATACTTTTACGGATTTCATTTTGTAGAATTTCCGCGGCTTGCGTGTGCAAAATCAGATTTCCATATTTATCCAAATTTGCAAACTTTGTTCCGATTCTTTCAAACATCATCAAGTTTTCTTCATTCCAATCCTCAGTTACAAAAAAGATATCGTTTCCTTTTTGAAGATATTTATAACGATCGAAAACATTCTTTTGAATTTCAAAAATGTTCGTCAATAAATCGAGTTGTTTGCCGATCTTCCTTGCCGGAAGAAAAGTAAACGGGTGTCTTTTTCTCTCGGCAGGATTATCAACTTCAATTTCATCTTTCTTTAAAATTTTAACAACGAAAAATCCTTCGGAATTCACTTCCCAGGGAACTATCCTCTTTCCATTATGAATTGATCCATCCAAAGAGAAATCGTGTAATCGGGTAAATGCATCGTGTGAATGAATCGGAAGAGTCACCGGTAAAAGTTTTATAGGAAATTTCTTTAGCAGTTTATCGATAACAAATTCATTTTCTTCAACGGAAAGAGTACACGTTGAATAAACAATCTCACCGCCAACCTTCACCATCTTTAGCGCCGAAAGAAGCAAGCGGTATTGCAATTCGCTTAACTGTTCGGCTTTTTCTTTCGTCCACCAATTGCTCACTTCATTTTTCTTTTGCATAATTCCCAAGCCGCTGCAGGGTGCGTCAACTAAAATTTTGTCAAAATGATTTTGAAAAAAACGGCTCAACACTTCACCTTTTGAGTGAATCACCCCGGCGTTTACGACATTCATTCTTTCAAGATTAAAGACAAGCGTTTTTAATCTATCAAGTTGAATTTCATTAACGAGCAGTGTTCCTTTGTTTTGCATTAATGCGGCGATCTGTGTTGTTTTAGAGCCGGGAGCGGAACACAAATCCAAAACTTTATCTGTCGGTTGCGGATTTAAAACAAGTGGTGGAATCATTGAAGATAAACTTTGAATGTAATATTCACCGATGCTGTGCTCTAGTGTTTTCCCGATGAGCGATCTTTCACCGATAACTTTTAAAGCATCTGAAATTTCGGAAAGTTTTTCCGTCACAATACTGTAATTGTTAAAAAGATTTTTTTGCACTTCATCGCGTGTTGTTTTTATGCTGTTGCTTCGTAGGTAGAGCGCCGGTTCGTCTTCTAAGTATTGACGGTAGTTTGTAACTGCGTCTGCGCCAAATAAGTCGGTTAGATAATCTGCAATTTTATCGCTTATCGGGATCATCGTGGTTTTTAGTAGCGGACGAGATTAAGAATCTTTAAGATTTCATTCATTACAAACAAGGAATTTTTCCCATCCGGAAAATTTTTCTTATAAAGAGAAACTATTTCTTTCATAATTGAATCAAGATATTTTTCGTACTGTAAAACAGTTTGTTTGATCTCGTCTTCACTTAAAGGAATAGATATTTCCGCCGCCTTTTTTCTGCTTGCGTAAATAAAATATTTTGCTTCGTCGTATGTTGGCGCTTGATAAATAACTTTGCGGTCTCCGGATAAAATTTCATAATTTCCGAAAAATTCTTCTCCCATAATTAAAATTTTTGCAGGAACGGAAATAGTTTTTGTTGTAGATGAAGAAAGAAATTCATCGGGAAAGGTTTTTATTCCTTTTTTCTTCAAAGCCTCAAACGTCTTTGCGATGAATTCTTTTTCTGGTTGCATATGAAAGTTATTAATAAAAAAATAATGAAATGAAATTAAAGCGAATGAAGAAATGGTTTATCGCTCTAAGGAATTTTTAAGTTGTTCGGATATTTCGGCAACTTTCTTTTCAAGCTCTTTAATGCGTTTAGCATAATGTTCTAAATTTCTAATGTGGGCTTCTTGCCGGAAAGCATCTTTTATTTCTTTTAATGGAGCGCCGAAATAAGTGCCGGATTTGGTTACCGATTTTGAAATTCCTGATTTGGCGGCAACCAGCACATTATCAGTTATTTCAATATGTCCTGCAACTCCAACTTGTCCGCCAAAAACACAATACTTGCCCACTTTTGTGCTGCCTGAAATTCCGCATTGTCCTGAAATTGCAGTATGCTCGCCGACCACAACGTTGTGTGCGATTTGTACAAGGTTATCAATTTTGGTTCCTTGCTTAATTATAGTTGAACCCATAACTGCGCGGTCAACGGAAACATTTGATCCAAGCTCAACATCGTCTTCAAGAATAACGTTTCCGATTTGCGGAATTTTAACATACGCACCGTTTTCCATCGTGTAACTAAAACCATCCGAACCGATTACGGTACCGGAATGAATGATAACGCGTTTTCCAATTTTGCATTCTTCGCGAATGCTGACGTTTTGAAAAAGAAGTGAGTCGTCTCCAACTTCAACATTTTCTAAGAGAACAGTATTGTGAAAAATTTTTACATTCTTCCCGATTTTACAGCCGGCGGAGATAACAACATTTTTCCCGAGCGCGGTATTTTCTCCTACCGATGCGGAAGGATGAACAAATGCAGTTGCGTCAATTCCTTCTAAAGGAAATTTTGGTGCAAAGTAAGCGCTGATAATTTTGAAGAAAGCTTTGTTTGGATCGGGGACTTCGAGATAAATAATATCTGCGCGTGTTTTCTTGAATTCGGGTTTGACTAAAATTGCGGATGCTTTTGTTGTAGGAAAATATTTTTCGTACTGAGATAAGTAAAGGAAGGTTAATTCACCTTCCTTTGCTTCTTCAATTTTTGCTATGCCGGAAATGAAACCCGCCTTAGGCGGGTCGTCTCCAACAATTTTTGCATTTGTGAGTGATGCAATATCAGCAATCGAGAGTTTCATTATTTCAGTTTTTCAAGAACAAGATTTGTAATATCATATTTTTCTTTTGCGAACAACATTAAAATTTGTCCGCTGCGGTCGAAAACGTAATCATAATCTTCGTCGGTAGCAACTTGTTTGATAGCAGTGAATAAACGGTTTTGCACAGGTTTCATCAATTCATCCTGTTTCTGAAAAAGCTCGCCGCTTGTGCCGAATTTTTTTTCACGGTATTCGGTGATTTTTTGTTCCATTTTCATCAAATCACTTTCTGTTTCAGCGCGCGTTTGGTCGGACATAATCAGTTTGCGTTTTTCGTAATCATCAAACTTTGCTTTCCAATCGCCCTCGAGTTTTTTCAATTCGGTCTGCCATTCCTGGATGATCTGGTCAAGCTGC
>JALNWB010000114.1 GCA_023231105.1 Ignavibacteriaceae bacterium
TGTCCGTGCGTGTCGTCTCCTGCAATTCCTTTACCTAACCAAATAATTTTTTCAATTCCCAAATACTTATTAAAAACTTTTTCATAATCGCTTTTTGTAAAACCGGGATTACGTGTTTGCGTTTTCTCATCAAGCAGACATTCTTCCGTGGTTAAAAGGGTTCCAGCTCCGTTTGAGTCAATAGCGCCGCCTTCAAGGACAACATGCCGCTCGTTATGCTTTGCAACGGTTAAAGGAAGATTTAATGTTTTAGAAATTTGTTCGGGAATTTTCCGGTCGAGTTTCCAATTATCATACTTTGCCCAACCGTTAAAAAGAAAATGAACTGCTTCGGTTTTGTTTTTTCTTTTAACAAATGCCGGAGAAGAATCGCGCATCCAACCTCTATCGGTTTTCTTAATTATAAATTGAATATTCGAAGGATCAGTGTAGTTTTTCCAGAAGACTCTTTCAGCGCTTTTTTGCTGCGCGGAATCCTGAACAATGATCAGCACCTTCTCTTCACGGGAAAGATAGCGCACAATTTCGCCATACACCCATTGAATCGGCGTGAACTTTCCGGGCCAATCTTCTTTATTTGCCGGCCAGGCAATTAATGTTGAGTTGTGTTGTTCCCATTCAGCGGGAAGTCGTACTGCTGCTTTTTTATTCATTTGTATTTTTCTTTTAAATTAATTTCCCGCGCAAAAATTACGGAAAATTTTAGAAACATTTAGGATTGCCGGGGTGTATCCCAAACGCTTTTATCATCAATAAAATTTCAAACTTTTCCTTTCAACAAACGACAAAATAAGGTCAATTAAAATTAACAATGCGAAATCTTTCATGTTTGGTTCTCTCATTCAATGAAAGTATTTTCACAGCGTATTAATTAAAAAATAATCTACAAAAGGAAAAAGAATGAACGTGACAAAATTTTTAGTGTTTACATTGATATTGTTCTCGGTCGCATTTGCACAGAACAAAAAACCATCTGCTAAAAAAGAAGCACCGGCTTCAGTTGTGTTAAAAACTCAGGGTGACTCGATCAGTTACGCTATCGGTCAAAATATTTACAGCAATTTGAAAGACCCGATGATTCAGCTTAATCTGAATGTTTTAATTGCTTCTCTAAAAGATGCTGCAACTGAAAAATCAATTTTCTCTCAAGAGAAAACGACACAGGTTTTAACCGAACTCAATAAAAAAATGCAAGAGAGGCAAGCTGCTTTACAAAAAGCTGCTGAAGAAAAAAAGAGGGCGGATATGGCTCCCATCATCGAAAAAAATAAAAAAGAAGGTGAAACTTTTCTTGAAGAAAATAAAAAGAAAGAAGGTGTTATAACCATCGCAAGCGGTCTCCAATATAAAATAATTTCCAAAGGAACCGGCGTTTCACCAAAAACTACCGACAAAGTAAAAGTTCATTATAAAGGAACGCTGTTGGATGGAAAAGTATTTGACAGCTCTTACGATAGAAATGAACCTGCGGTTTTTCAACTTACCCAGGTTATAAAAGGATGGACTGAAGGATTACAGTTGATGCAAGTTGGAGATAAATATCAATTTTTTATTCCGTATGATCTTGCCTACGGCGAAATGGGACGCGGAGAAACAATTCCTCCAGCCACTGTATTAACTTTTGAAGTTGAGTTGTTGGATATTGTAAAATAATCACTGGCTAAATCATAACCTGAATAAGCCAAAACCTAAAAGAAATAATGAATATCGAACAAGGAATTCAGAATATCGAAGATCGAAAACTTCATCACTCGTTATTCCTTGTTCGATGTTCGATATTAAAATTCATGAAAATATTCTTACCATCTTGCGATGTCGCTGCTGTGGATTTGCCACTAACTGTTTAATTATTCCTCTTTTCTCATTCAGTTTAGTGTTGTCTTTTCATCGGGAATCATTGTTTATTAACTTTTAACTCACTTAATCAATAAACCGTTTCGTAATATCACCATAAGCATCAATTCTTCTATCGCGCAAAAAGGGCCAGTTATGGCGAACATCTTCAAGATGCTCAAGATTGATTTCCGCCAATAAAATTTCTTCTTTATCAGTTGATGCTTCCACGAGCATTACTCCCTGCGGATCGCATATAAATGATGAACCCCAAAACTCAAGTCCGGCTTGCGTCTCAACAGTTTTTTCAAAACCGACACGATTTGTGGAAGCAACATACACACCGTTCGCAATTGCGTGACTGCGTTGAATGGTTATCCAAGAATCGCGTTGCGCTTTTCCGTATTGCTCTTTTTCATACGGATGCCAGCCGATTGCCGTTGGATAAAAGAGCGTTGTAGCCCCTTGTAATGCTGTCAAACGTGCACCTTCGGGGAACCACTGATCCCAGCAAATTAGTGCACCAATCTTTCCGGTTTTTGTTTGAAATGCTTTAAATCCCAAATCGCCGGGAGTGAAATAATATTTTTCGTAGAACGCCGGATCATCGGGGATATGCATTTTGCGATACGTTCCGAGTATTTTTCCATCCGAATTAATAATGACCGCAGTGTTGTGATAAAGTCCGTTCGCCCGCTTTTCAAATATCGGAACGATGATGCTTACTTTATTTTCTTTAGCAACTTTTTGAAACGCATTTGTAGATGGTCCGGGAATCGTTTCCGCTAAATCAAAAAGTGATGTATCTTCTTTCTGGCAAAAATACTGTGATCGGTAAAGTTCCGGAAGACAGACAATTTCGGCTCCTTGCTTGGCGGCTTTCTTTATCCATTCAATTGCCTTCTTCAAATTTTTATTTACATCAGCAGAAAAAGCAAGTTGAAGAACCCCGACCGTATAATTCTTTTTGTTTTTCTTTTTCATATTTTTTATCAACTTATTTATAACCGTAAATGTTAATTAAAGCTCCTTCGCGATTGTATTCTTTACTTCGTTCAAGAATGCCGTCTCTATAATATTCTTCTTTAGAAATTTTACCGTCGTTAAAAAATTCTTTTGCCCAGCCTTCAAGGACGCCATGAAAAAATGGTTCTATCTTTATAAGTTGTCCAATTTTATTGTAAACTTTTTTCTCGCCGGAGCTTTCACCATCGCGATACATTTCTTCCGATTGCATCACTCCGCTTTCAAAATATTTTTGATAGACACCGTTTACGATTCCATTTTCATAATGAAAGGAAGATGCCAGATTTTCATTTGGATAATACGTAAGCGCAATGCCATTTGGTCGATCAGCCACATAAATTTTTTCTTCTTTTAAGAGGCCGTTCTCAAAAAATATTTTTTCCGAACTTTCTTTGTGACCATTTAAATAATCTGATTCATAAGCAACGGTTCCATTTTCGTAGAACGAAAAAGATTTCCCTTGCAGCGTATCATTTTTATAATTCCATTCATCTTTAAGAAATCCGCTTTCGTAAAATATTTTCATCGGTCCGGTTTTCTTGCCGTCTTTAATAAAAACTTCGGATTTTAGAACACCATTATCAAAATACGCGCGATCATATTTCTCTTGCGATTCCTGTTTGCCCAGATAATCATAACGGATGCGGTTAACAAGCTCGTCTTTGGAATAAGTATCTTTCACGCGAAGCAGTCCGGCGGAATCATAAATCAAAACATCGCCAATAATTTTATCGTTCACATACGTTGCTTCGAGTGCAACAATTTTATTATCGTGATATATTTTTGTTTTTCCGTTCAACATTCCATCAACAAAATTTCTTTCAACTTCAACTTTGCCGGAGAGAAAGTAAGTTTTAGAAATGCCGTTCAACCTTCCGTTTTGATAAACCCATTCACCTTGCAGTTCGCCGGTTTTGTAGTAAGTTTTTGTGACTCCTTCCAGAAGTCCGACAAGATAGTTTTGTTCAGACCACAATTTACCGTTCTCGTAATACCAGCGAGCAAGTCCATCTTTCAATCCGTTATGGAAAGCCCATTCGATGCTCAACAATCCATCTTCAAAATAAATTTTTGAAATGCCTTCTTCTTTTCCGTTTGTGAAGTTCCATTCTTTCCACACTTTTCCGGAAGGATAGAATTCCTTTAAAACACCATCGGCTTTTCCAGCAAGGTATTCACCTTCGGTCTTGATTTGACCGCTTGAATAATAGGTTTTCTTCACTTCCTGCTCCCCGGTTTGTGCAATCAAGGTAGTTGAAATGAAAACGAAAATGATAATTTTATTTAAGATTTTTACCTCTGTGTTCTTTAAGTTTTTCGATGCAAAATTAGGATTATTTTGCGATAGAATGAAATGGGAAAAGATGGGTGATGGTTAAGGGATGATGGTTGATGGGAAAAATATTTTGAATAAAATCATAGAATGAGTGAATGGTTGAATGATTGCATGAAAATTAGTGAAACGTTATTAAAACCATTCATGCATGCATCCATTCAACCATCCTAAACTGATTTAGTTCTTGCTCGATTTCTCCAACAACTTTTTCTTTGTGTAGGCGATCAATCCCCCTGCATCAATAATCGCTTGGCGGGCTTGCGGTAGCGGTTCAATTGCAAATTTCTTTCCGCTTGTCTTATTGATAATTTCTGTTTCGCTTATCTCAAGTTCATCATTTTCATTTGCTTCGATCGTTGGACAAATAATTGTTCGCAATCCAAGGTTAATTGAATTCTGTAAAAATATTCTCGCAAAATTTCTTGCAACAATGATCAACTCCCACCCTTTTAATGTTGATGCAGCTTGCTCGCGTGAAGAGCCGCAGCCAAAATTATTGTTCGCAACAATTACACTGTTTGGCGGGACTTGCTTACTATTTAATTTTGCGTTGAGTTCTTTTTCATCGATAAAGGCATATTGAGGAGTTTCGGTCGGAAGAACGGTCGCCATAAATCTACCGGGATAAATTGTATCGGTTGAAATATCATCGCCAAATTTTGCTATTACATTTGAAATCATTTTAATTTACTCCTTTCGCCGGATTAGTAATTACGCCGGTTATTGCGCTAGCTGCCGCTACTGCCGGTGAACAGAGATAAACATCAGCATCTGGATTGCCCTGTCTTCCTTTAAAATTTCTGTTTGTTGTAGAAAGAGAAATTTCTTTATCGCCCAACGCTCCTTGATGAACACCCAGACAGCATCCGCAGCCGGGATTCATCACTACAGCGCCGGCGCTAATAAAATCCATGATGTATCCTTGAGTTAACGCTTCTTTATAAATTTTCCAGGAAGCCGGAAAGATGAGCATTCTTGTATCTTGATTGACTTTTTTTCCTCTTAAAATATTTGCGGCAATTTCAAGATCGTCAAGTCTTCCGTTTGTGCATGAACCAATAACGATCTGATTTATTTTAATTCCTTCGACCGCTTCGATCGGTTTGACATTATCAACAGTATGCGGACATGCTATTTGCAGAGTGAGTTTACTCGCGTCAATCTCCACAATTTGTTCATACACTGCATCCGCATCGGGCAAAACAAATTCGATTTCATCCGTTACACCAGCAACTTCACGTAAGTAGCGAACTGTCTCATCATCAGCAGGAACAATGCCGGCGGTTGCACCGGCTTCAACGCTCATGTTTGAAAGAACAAGTCTGCCGGAAGTTGACATATTTTTAACTGTTTCACCGTGGAATTCAATTACTTTAAAGTTTGCGCCTTGCGCGGATATTTTTCCGATAAGATGAAGAATAATATCTTTTGGCGAAACGTATTCGGAAAGTTCACCGTTGATAACAACTTTAATTGTTCCGGGAACTTCAACATTAAGAACCGTTCCGAGCGTCCAAACACTTGCCATTTCAGTTGCGCCGATACCGAATGAAAATGCGCCAAGCGCTCCGTGTGTTGTGGTGTGGCTGTCTGTTCCAACTACAACGTAACCGGGACGAATGTAACCATTCTCAGGTAAAATTTGATGACAGATTCCACCTTCATCTCCGCGGATGTCGTGAAATTTTGTAATGCCTTGCGCGGAAACAAACTCACGGATTTTTTTATGATTCGATGCAGTTTTACTGCTCTCTGCCGGAACGCGGTGGTCGAAGATGATAGCGATTTTAGAAGGATCCCAAACGTTTGGCTCAAGTCCGGTTCCGTTATAAACATCTAAAAATTGATTTATCACTAACGCTGCGTTTTCGTGAGACATAGCAACATCAACTCGTGGTTCTACAACATCACCGACCTTGACGGATTCTTGTCCTGTTGCTTTCGCTAAAATTTTTTGAACTATGGTCATTCCCATAAATTTATTTCTCCAATAATTTCTTACTTGTTCAATATTTTACTTAATTGAATTACGAGCATAGGAATATCATCCTTAGCAGTTTTCCAAACAAGCTCAGTATCAATTTCATCATATTCGTGAATTAAAAGATTTCTCATCCCTTTCATTTCGCGCCAGGGAATTGAAGGATAAAGATTTTGAGTATCTACTGAAATTCTTGCAGTTGCTTCACCAATTATTTCAAGACGACGGATGACGGAATCTTGAAGTTGAATATCTTCAAGAAAATCCTCGATTGTCTTTTGATCTAAGTATGAAGCAATAATCTTGGAAGATTCAAATACATCAAGTAGATAAGATTGATCACGATTCATAAATAACCTTATGAGATTTTAATATCTCATCCCGTCGAATTGAATTTTTGCTTTTCAAAATAGAATTCTTTGTCAAGAGGTCTACTTTTCTTCCAAGCATTTTTTCTAATTCTTCTTTCATCCGAACAAATTCAAAAAGACCCATACCATGATTTTGCGGGAGATCAATTAGAATATCTACATCACTTTGTGGAGTAAAATCATCTCTCAGATAAGAACCAAAAAGTGAGAACTCTTTTATTTTCCAAGAGTGACAAAAGCGGGAAATTGATTCAACGTTTAATTCAGTCATTGTTTAACTTCTTTCAATTAAAAATATAACGTTCAAAGATAATTGTATCAGCTAACATCACACAATCCCTTTTTCTTTAAAAGATTTCATTTCCTCTTCTGAGTAACCACACTCTTTCAACATCTCATTTGTGTGCTGCCCAAGTGTTGGTGGTGGAGTTTCAACTTCGGCAGTTGTCTTGTTAAACTTTGCTGTTAAGTTGAATAATGGAATATCCCCAATGCCGGGAGTGTTTATTGTCTTCAAAGTTTCTCTATATTTTATTTGCGGTTGACTCAGAGCTTCTTCAAGCGATAAAATTTCACCGGAAGGAATTCCTTTTGCATTCAGAACTTCAGCCCAATATTTTGTTTCTTTTTCTTTTAACTTTTCTTCAATAAGCGGAGTAAGTGCTTTTCGATTTTCCTTTCGCGTATCTCTTTCTTTAAAACGAGAATCTTCTTTCAAATCCGGAACGCCGAGAATATCGCAGAGGTCGTACCATTGCTCTTGTTTGTTGGCGGCAATGTTGATGTAACCGTCCTTTGTTATGAACGTGCCGGACGGTGCAGCAGTGAAATTATCGTTTCCCATCAAAGCAGGCTGTTGTCCACCAATTAAAAGATTTGCCGCAACCCAGCCCATATACGGCATAATTGAATCGAGCATCGCGACATCAATAAATTGTCCTTCTCCTGTTTTCTCACGAAAATACAAAGCGCCCATGATTGCGAAAGCGGCATTCACTCCGCCAATTGTATCGCAAACGGGAAACCCGGCGCGAAGCGGATTTAATCTTTCATCTCCGTTTACCGCCATCACTCCGCTTAAGCCTTGAATGATTTGATCATACGCAGGTTTGAAAGCGTCGGGACCGGTTTGTCCGAATCCGGAGATTGCGCAATAAATTATTTTGGGATTTATCTCACAAAGTTTTTCGTAAGAAAATCCAAGTCGAGCCATTACTCCGGGACGAAAGTTTTCTACAACTACATCAGCGGTTTTAACAAGTTTGCGGAAAATCTCTTTTCCCTCTTCAAACTTCATGTTAAGCGTAAGGGATTTCTTGTTCGCGTTCTGCGCAAGAAAACTTGTCCCCATCAATTTCTTGTTGTACTCTGTAACGATGCCGAGTTTCCGTGCAAGATCACCGTCAACCGGATTTTCAATTTTTATTACCTCCGCACCGGCAAGCGCTAAATGCAGCGTGGCAAAAGGTCCGGCGAGAACGTTAGTTAAATCTAATACTCTAATTCCATCTAACAATTTCATAAAGATGATTCCATTTTTTTACTGGATTCTTCCAGTTTTATAGATTGTTCCCGGCAATTCACGCTTAAAATACTCTGAAGCTTCTTTGGAAATTGCTATCAGATTATCAAGTTGAATATCGGAACGCAAATTCATTTTCTGGAAGAGATGAACTAAATCTTCGGTAGCGATATTACCGGCGGCAACAGCGGTGAAAGGACAACCGCCTAAACCGGCAAAAGAAGATTCAAAATATTTTACTCCTGTTTTGTAGGCTGCGTAAGCATTTGAAATTCCAAGACCATACGTGTTATGGAAATGACAAGTGGTTTGTATCTGTTCATCCAATTTGCGGATTGAAGCAAATAATCTTTCAACTTGATCGGGAGTAGCGTGTCCGGCAGTATCGGCAAGACTAATATTTTTCAATCCATTCTCTAAAAATATTTTTACAAGAGAAAGAACTTTTTCTTCTGAAATTTTTCCTTCGTACCCACAGCCAAATGCCGATTGAACCGCAACTTGTACTTTCTTTCCGGCAGCCATAGCATTCTTCGCCATTGCAATAATCCGTTCAGTGGCTTCTGCGATTGACATTCCGGTATTTTTTTGCGAGTGTGTTTCACTTGCAGATACTCCCATGCAAAACATTTCAACACCGCAAGCCATTCCACGTTCTAAACCTTTTTCGTTTAAGACTAAACCGGAAAGAGTAACATTACTCAGTTTATTTTCTTGTTTAGAAAAATAATTGAAGAGTTCGTCTGTGTCTGCCATTTGCGGCATCCGTTTGGGATTTACAAACGAACCGACTTGAATAATATCAACGCCTGTTTCAGCAAGTTGTTTTATCCATTTTATTTTTTGTCCGGTCGCAACAACTTCATTTTCTGCTTGAAGTCCATCACGCATGCCGACTTCGTGAATTATAAGTTCGTTCAAGAATACTCCATCTTTTTACTCTAAGTCATTTGTCAATGGTCATTAGTCATTGAAAGATATGAGATCATTAATTCCTTATTCCGGAATTCTCTTTTTACTTTCTACTTTCTACTTTTTACAGCTTCTCCGCTATCGCTTCCGCTATTTCCAAAGTTTTATTACTTCCGCCCATATCGTACGTTCTAATTTTTCCTTCGGCAATAACTTCGGCGGTAGCTTTTTCAAGTCTGTCGCCCATTTCTTTTTCTCCAAGCCAATCGAGCATCATCTTAGCGGCAAGAATTGTGGCGATAGGATTTACTTTGTACATCCCTGAATATTTTGGAGCAGAACCATGCGATGGCTCAAACACAGCAAGCTTCTCGCTGATATTTCCCGAGCAGCCAAAACCAAGTCCGCCAACCATTTGCGCAATAAGATCGGAAATAATATCTCCGTAAAGATTTGGCGCCACAAGCACATCGTAGTTGAAAGGATTTTTCAAAAGCCACATCGTCATTGCATCAATGTTAGCGTCATCCATTTGAATTTCGGGATAATCTTTTGCAACTTCTTTTGCAATATCAAGGAACAAGCCATCGGTAGCGCGTACAACATTTGCTTTGTGAACAACAGTAACTTTTTTTCTGTTAAACTTTCTTGCAAAATCAAAAGCGGCGCGGATTATTTTTTCAGAACCTTTCTTCGTGTTGATCTTTGTTGAAACTGCGTATTCATCCAAAGGCATTTTACTGAATGTTGCAAACGGTTTAGATAATTTTGTAAGTACATCCGCTAACTCTTGCGGAACGGGATTAAACTCAACACCGCAATAAAGATCTTCCGTGTTCTCTCGGAATACGACAATATCAATATTCTCTTTGAAGTTTAAAGGATTGCCGGGATAGGCTTTGCACGGACGCAAACAAATATAAAGATTGAACAACTGCCGCATGCGCACAATTGGCGAGCGATAGATAAGTCCCGTTCCTTTTAATTCAGGAACAAGTTCAGCTTCGGCAGTCTTTACCGGTTTGGATGTAATTGCGCCGAACATTGCGGCGTTTACATTGTTTAAAAGATCGATCGTGCGCTGTGGAAATGCGTCTCCTTCTTTGCACCAAAATTCCCAGCCGATATCTCCATGAATATATTCTGCGTCAAGATTTAATTTGTTTAAAACAATTTTTGCGGCTTCGAGGACTTCTATCCCGATGCCATCGCCGGGCAGCCAAGCGATTTTATATTTGCTCATACTCTCTCCTGTTGATTAAATATTTTTGTGGAATACTCTGATGTGAAAAAATGAAAGGGGGCATAAATGTTTATCAGTTCATTCTGAAGTGTTCAGATTTTTGGTGATTGTTCCATTAAAATTTATTAAAATGCTGAACAAAATTACCATTAAATTTTGGGATTACACAAAGGAGAATCACACCGGAAATCTCAAAATACAATTCGCCGCAGCGAACCAAAAACCAAAACAATTTTACTGTGTTATAACAAAATATTTTTAAAAGGAATCTGCCTTTTGCAATTTGGATTTTGTCTTTTGGGATTTGCCGGTTGTTATTTGCTGAACAACTCCTTTCATCATTGCCGGAACGATCAATTTGTGGAAAGGTTTAACGGGTAAAAAATAAAGTCTGCCAAACCAATTATGAAAAATTACAACCGTTGAAACAACCAAAACATTTTCACCTAAATTGTTTTTTTCAAGCAGCAGAGATACTTTGAAATCTAAGTGCTTATCGTCTTCACCGAGAATTAATTCATTAGTGGATTTCGAAAACACTTTAAATAATCCGAGTCGTTTACCGGGCTCGCATTTAAAATCATTTATCATTTGTTGTCTATTCCGTACCGATTTTCCGGTCTTTAATCCAAACAGTCCGACAATTTTATTTCTTAAATTTAATAGAACTTCAATCCATTTGGGTTCTGAAGAGAAAAACGCTTTGCCAACATCTTCGATGGTTATTGCTTTACCACTGTTTTCAATTATTGCTGAATAAGCATCAACATAGTGAAATTGCTGACGCGAAATAGCAAGTTCGGAGCTTGCTGGTAAATCGATTTTATTTATAGTGACTTTCAATTATCTCTTTAATTTGTTGAAGGAACGTTTCCATTCCGCTTTTTGAATGTTGATAACCTTCCTCAGTAGCAAAACCTTTTTGCGCCCAGGTTAATTTTGTTGAGTTGTTATTCTTTGACAACGTGTAAGTTACTAATGAATAATTTTCGAGCTTATCTTCTAATCCGGAAAATCCACTCCAATAACTATAACTTAGTAGTTGATGTAGAATATTTTCTCTAACCATACCTTTGTCGCAGTACTTAAGCCCTTTATATTCACCTTGAAAAATTATTTCACTTCCGACTTTCCAATCGGTAATTGTTTCTGTTCCAAAAAGATATTGTTTTATTATTTCAGGATTCGTCAATGCTTCCCAAACTTTTTCAGGAGTTGCATTTATTTCAATTGATTCCGATACAATTAAATCATGTCTCATTATCTGCCTTTATTTTGTTTGGTGATAAGATTAATATTTTTTCGCTCGTAATTTTCAACAAATAAATTGTTAATTCATCTTACTAAGATATCCGTATCACAGAATATTATCTTGGATACAATTTTATGTTTTACTTAATCCAAGCTACTAATAGAAAAATCCAAGCGTAAGAACCAGCGCTTCGCTGTGTGAATCATTAAATGAATAAGAATATGCCAGGTTAACATTTATTCTGAAATTGTATGTATGAAATAACCTTACGCCTGCGTTAAGAAGAATTTCAAAACCGTCTCCTTTTTTCTCTTCTGTTTTTGTAATTGGATAAGTTTGGTACTGATAATAAACAGTACTTTGATCAATAGTAACCCAATGAAATCCTACACCGGCGCCGAGGTATGGACAAACATCCTTTCTGCTAAAGAGGTAAGAAGAGAAAATATTTGCGCCGAAACCTTCTCTAAGAAAAAGTTGAACACCGTAATCTAAATCTTCAACCTCGGAACCGATTTTTACATCCATTGTAAAAGATCTTTGGTCGGTGCTAAATCCTTTTTGAGGATATAAATATCCAAACGACCAATTATTAAACCTGCGTCCGTTCCGCAAAAAGAACGGCTTCGATTCGCTTTCCGTAATTGCTCCAACTTCGGCAGATTTTTTTGCGGACTCAAGACTTGTTATACTTATCGCCATCCGTTTCATAACAACATCAAGGTCTTCAACAGAAGAAGAAGTTAATTTATCAGCAAGAAGAACTGCTTTTTGCTCAACATCAATTAGGAAATACTGGATAATAAGTTTTTGCCCGAGTACTAATATTTGGCATGATACAACTTGATCGGCTTTTAATTGTTTCCCTAATTCCACCGCACAATCAGTGCTTGTGCAATTACTATCAGCATTAACAAGTGATGCGCTATTCGCTAAAGAAATATTTTTTGCACTTAAATTTTCCATTTCAAGCCGGAGAATTTCTTCCGCGGTTGATACTGTTGTACGGTCAATCCCTTTTGCATAGAAAGGCAAAATGCTAAGACTTCCTTTTTTTACTTGCTGGGCATGAAGAATGCCGGGAAGTAACAACAAAAGGAAGAAAAAAATTCTATAAGATTTCAAAACTACCACTCCCTGAAAAATTTGATAATAAATAGTTTATACGGCTTTAAAATAATTATTTATTTGGAAATCGCATACTTCAATCAAGGGCAAAAAAAGAGCCGCACAATCCAGCTTAATTATTTTGTGTTTATTAATGCCCAACCATATTTCTTCATAAAATCTTCAACTTCATCAGTGAATGATTTTCTTGTATGGTGTTCCTCTTGTTGTTGGATGTATTTTCGTACTGAGACTAGATGACTTTCGCTGACACTTACTGCCCAAAAATCGTCCTGCCAAATAAATTTTTCTCTTATCAGTTGATTATGATTGATCCAGTATGAAGATTCTCCTTTGATGAGTTGTGCGATCTTACTAATGGTTTGATCTTTGCCCAAAGAGATTAAGCAATGAGTGTGCTCGTGATGACCATTAATATGATCGAGCCAAATACTTTTTATTTGTGCGTTTTCTTTGATGTGTCGAAATACTTTTTCTCTGATTTCTTTGGAGTGAAGTGATGGAACTCTGTCTTTTGTTGAAAATACAAGATGAACCCAAATTCTTACCCAGCTCATAAATAAGTTCTCCTTAATGTGGCTAAAGCCACAATTATTGTGTAGCTTCTTCAAATCAGTTCACTAAAGTGAACTGCAA
>JALNWB010000115.1 GCA_023231105.1 Ignavibacteriaceae bacterium
TTCAAAATAATTGACTTTTTAGTCTTGGAAGTTTATTTTTAAAGCCTTTATAAAAACGAATTTAAAAATTCGGAGGAATTTTACGTGAAACAAGAAAAATTGACCAGATTTATTAAACCGGAAGACGCTAATCAGAAATGGTATATTGTAGATGCCAAGGATCAAACGTTAGGAAGATTAGCTTCACAAGTCGCACGCGTCATTCGCGGAAAAAACAAAGCAACCTTTACCCCTAATATGGATACAGGCGATTTTGTAGTTGTTATTAATGCCGACAAAGTAAAAATTGCCGTTAAACGCGAAGAAATGAAAACCTACTATCATTACAGCGGTTATCCCGGCGGTTTAAAAGAAAGAGCATATAAAGAAATGACAGTTAAAAAACCTGAATGGGTTATTGAAACTGCCGTAAGAGGAATGCTTCCGAAAACAAGATTAGGAAGACAGATCTTCAAAAAATTAAAAGTGTACCGTGGAACAGAACATCCACATACAGCTCAAAAACCAGAAGTATTAAGTTTTTAACGGAGAAGAAATGGCAGATCAAATTTTTGTTGGAAGAAGAAAAACGGCTGTAGCTCGTGTTATTCTGAGAAGCGGAACCGGTATCATTACGGTTAACGGTAAAGCATTTGAACAAGCTTTCCCGGAAGCGGTAAGCCGCGAAGATATTCTCGGACCTTTTATAGTTACCGATACTCAAGGGAAATATGACGTTTCTACGAAGGTAGCTGGCGGTGGAATAACCGGTCAGGCGCAGGCAATTCGTTTAGGCATTGCAAGGTCGCTTGAATCAATTGAGCCGGACTTTCGTCCAAAATTAAAAGAAGCCGGATTTATGACCAGAGACCCAAGAATGGTCGAACGGAAAAAATACGGACAACCAAAAGCAAGAAAAAGATTTCAATTTTCTAAAAGATAATTTTTTTAAGTATTTAATTAATCATCCATACTTTCAGATTTACCTCCTGTGTTATCCCGCTTAGTCGGGGTGATTAAAGGTAAAGAAGAAGAAAGTAGAAGTAAAACAGGAGCATATTCTATGAACAAAGTAGATCTCACTACTCTTATTGAAGCAGGCGCCCATTTCGGACACTTGACCCGTCGCTGGAATCCTAAAATGAAACCATATATCTTTATGGAAAAAAACGGGATTCACATTATCGATTTAAAAAAATCTCAAAGTCTCTTACAATCAGCAGCAGAGAAAATATTTTCTCTAACTTCCGAAGGGAAGAAAGTGCTGTTTGTCGGGACAAAAAAACAAGCCAAAAACATTATTGAAACTGAAGCCCGGCGCAGTGACCAATATTGGGTAACTGAACGTTGGCTTGGTGGAATGCTTACAAATTTTTCTACCATTAGAAAAAGTATTAAAAGGCTTCACGCTATTGAAAAGCAGGAAACCGATGGTACATTTGAGAAGATTACCAAGAAGGAAAGATTATTCCTTTCACGCGAAAAAGATAAACTGAAAAAAGTTCTGGAAGGTATTGAGAATATGAACAAACTTCCAAACGCACTTTTTGTTGTTGATGTGAAAAAAGAATCGATTGCCGTGATGGAAGCTAAAAGACTTAATATTCCTGTTTATGCCGTGGTTGATACAAACTGCGATCCTGATCCGATAGATTTTGTTATTCCTGCAAATGATGATGCTGTTAAGACAATCGAGTTAATAACAAAATTATTAGCTGATTCATGTATCGAAGGTGAAGCGAAAGCTAAAGAAGTAAAAGCTGAAGACAGTGCCTCAACCGAAAGAGTGAAAAAAGAAAAAGAATTAGAAAACAAAGAAGAATCTAAATAATTATTTCTGAGAAAAAGGATCATTATAATGGCAATTACTGCGAAAGATGTAAACGATTTGCGCCTCAAAACCGGCGCGGGAATGATGGATTGTAAAAAAGCTTTAACCGAAGCCGAAGGTAACATAGAGAAAGCTATCGATATTTTAAGAAAAAAGGGAGCTGCTGTTGCCGCCAAACGTGCTGACAAAGCCGCTAATGAAGGCGTTGTGCTTACCTCAATTTCTGATGACAAAAAAACCGGATTTATTGTTGAAGTAAATTGTGAAACGGATTTTGTTGCTAAGTCGGATGACTTTATTGCTTTTACAAATTTCGTTTTGGAAAAAACGTTGCTTCATAAACCGACTTCAGTTGACGAATTGTTTTCTAAAGAAGTTTCTCTTCAAACTAAATTAGATGAAATTGTTGGAAAGATCGGAGAAAAAATAGTTATTTCCCGTATCGGAATTCCTTCAGTTGAAAACGGATATGTTGCAGAGTATGTTCATCCCGGCGCAAAATTAGGCGTTGTAATTACTTTTGAAAATATAAGTGCAGATAAATTTGATCTCATTTCCGGAATTGCAAAAGATATTGCCATGCAGGTTGCTGCAATGAAACCGCTTGCAGTATATCGTGAAGAAGTTAGTCAGGATATTGTAAACAAGGAAATTGAAATCTATAAAGAGCTTGCACGAAAAGAAGGCAAACCGGAACAAATTCTTGAAAAAATTGCAACGGGCAGAATTAATAAGTTCTTTCAAGAAAATTGTCTTAACGAACAAGCGTTTATCAAAGACAACACAAAAACGGTTGGCGATCTCCTAAAAGAAATAAATGCAAAAGCCGGTATTGAAGTGAAGATAAAATCATTTCTACGCTATCATCTAGGTGATGAAAAAAAATAACTCTTTCTAAAAGGTCTTCATTACGTAAGACCTTTTTTTATGTTTAAAGGAAATAATATGAAGCCTCTCAAGTATAAAAGAATTCTTCTAAAATTAAGCGGTGAATCATTAATGGGAAAAAAAGGATTTGGCATTGATCCGGAAGTCCTTGATTTTTTTGCAGATGAAATCATCTCCATCCATAAACTTGGTGTTCAAATTGGTGTTGTGATCGGCGGCGGAAATATTTTTCGCGGACTTAACGCAAGCGATCAAGGTATCGGCAGAGTTACCGGCGATCAAATGGGAATGCTTGCTACCGTGATCAATTCATTAGCTCTGCAAAATTCAATTGAAAAAAAAGGAACGTATTCTCGGTTAATGAGTTCAATTAAAATGGATGAAATAGCCGAACCTTATATACTTAGAAGGGCAATTCGTCATTTAGAAAAAGGGCGCGTTGTTATTTTTGGCGCCGGCACAGGGCATCCTTATTTTAGCACTGATACCGCAGCATCGCTTCGAGCTGTTGAAATTGAAGCTGATGTTATTATTAAAGGAACACGGGTTGATGGTGTTTTTGATGCCGATCCTGAAAAAATACCTGCCGCTTTAAAGTTCGATTCGATTTCTTATATAGATATTTTAAAGAAAAATCTTCGCGTAATGGATTTAACCGCCATTAGTTTGTGCCAGGAAAACAAATTACCTATTGTAGTTTTTAATATGGATAAACCGGGAAATTTGTTAGCATTAATTAAAGGAGAAAATGTTGGTACGGTAGTGCAAGAATAAAAAGATTTTATTATTTTTTTATTACTACTTTGAAATATTTTGAGGTTATTATGGAACAGATACTTAAAGAAACAAGATCAAAAATGGATAAATCCATTGAAGCACTGCGAAATGAATTATCCAGGATCCGAACGGGGAAAGCAACAACAGCCTTGTTGGATAATGTTAAGGTCGATTATTATGGAACGCTTACACCTATTCGGCAAGTTGCAAATGTTACGGTTTTAGACAGTCACGCCCTGTCTGTTACGCCTTGGGATAAATCACAAATTCAAGCAATCGATAAAGCCATTCTTAATGCCGATTTAGGTCTGAACCCCGTAAGTGACGGAACAAATTTGAAAATTCCTATTCCTCTTTTAACGGAAGAAAGAAGAAAAGATTTAGTAAAACTTATTAAAAAATTCGGTGAAGACTGTAGAATTGCAATCCGCAATGTAAGGCGGGATGGGAACGAACATTTGAAAAGAGCAGAAAAAGAAAAAAAGATGACGGAAGATGAATTAAAAGAAGCTGAAGATAGAACGCAAAAATTAACCAACGAACATATTTCGTTGATTGATGATATTCTTAAACACAAAGAAAAAGAAATAATGGAAGTTTAAAGATTATCTCAGCGCCTTGAGTTAATTCCCGCCTTGTGCGGGAATTTTTTTATTCGCCCTTGGCGGATTCGTTACTTTATTATTTTTGTTTTCCACTAAAATCTTTCCTCAAATTTTTCTAAATTTCTAATGAAGATTTCGTAAAAAGAGAAAAGTAAATGGTTAAAAATGTACTATTATTTACAGGAGGATTATTACTCTTTTTAACCGGATGTATCTCATACGGTATTCTTCTAAATTTAAGGGAAAAACCTCTTCAACAAGAAATGGCGATGAAAGGTTTAGCACAGGTTGAAAACCCTAAAATTGTAATTAACCGAAGTACTTTTGAACTTGCTCTTTATTCTGATACGATATTAGTAAAAAAATACCGTGCTGTGTTCGGCAGAAATCCGCTGCAAAAAAGTTATGCGGATGATAATGCTACTCCCGTCGGCACTTATAAAATCTGCGAGATATTTGCTAATCATAAATATTGGAAGCTATTCAAGTTGACTTATCCTAACCTTCAAGATGTTGAAGCCGGTTTGGCAAATGGAAGCATAAACCAAAACGAATATGAGAAATTGCGGTTCGATAATAATTATGGAAATTGTGTTAACGCCGGAACCAAACTCGGCGGGAATATTGGAATACACGGAATTGGAGAATTAAATTTTATCTTTAAAAATTTACCATTTGTATTTAATTGGACTGACGGCTCCATTGCCGTTAGTAATGAAAATATTGACGAACTTTATAACGTTATAACTAAAGGAACAGAAGTTGTTATCATTAAATAAAAAATTATTAGCCGGAATCTTTTTTCTATTCTTGTTCATGTTAATTGGCTGTGACCGAGACTCGAAAAATCCTTCTACTCCAATTGAAGATTATCTAAGCGACAATCAAAAGCTTCTTGATCATCTCAAGAAAAATTTTGATCCTCAAACAGAAGTTGCACTATACAGTCAATTTGGGATTGATTCAAGTAAAGAAATATTAGCTATAAAAGAAACTAAGCCATCGAAGACCGATAAATGGGGCTTGAAACTTCAACTGCTATCGGCAGATTCGTTAAAGAAGAAAGATGAAGTTTTTCTTCCTGAGATGTCAGCAACAGAAAGCATTTTTAAAACCCAAAAACTTGATTCTTCTTCTTACGATTTATTTTATTATAACTCGGGAAGTTTTTATATCGGTTCAAGCGGCGGCGAAATATTTGCCTATCTTGTTGATTTCCCGGGAAAGCAAATTTATTATGCTCATTTAATTATCAGCCCAAATAAGCCTGCTGCTCTTTTCTTTTCAAAAAATAGTAGCGAGCAAAAGGTGAAAGATTTTTTCCTAAATCTGTTCAAATCTGATTACCCGGAGCTTGTAGTAGTTCAAAAAGATATTTTATCAGAATAATTTTTATTACGATAATTGGCAAAAACATTTTTTTTAATTGTAATTTTTATTTCTCTTTCTCTTACCGTTACGTCTGCTCAAGAGGCTGATAAGGTTGAACTTACTTCCATAGATTTTATCGGCAATTCCACATATTCTTCCTCATTGCTTAGGGATGTTATTTCATCAAAAGAAACGCCCAACTGGTTCTGGAAATTTCTCAATTCGATCAGCAGCAGTATAGGAAAAGAAGCGGTTTATTTTGATAGTCTCTCACTTCATGAAGATATTACTGCGTTAAAAGATTTTTACAATACAAACGGATTTTTCAAAGCAAATTTTTCTTACAGTTTCAAAATTGATACGCTTCAAAAAAAAGCTGCAATAACTTTTCAAATTATAGAAAAACAGCCATCAACATTTTCAGAAATTAAATTTATCGGTTTAGAAGCTTTACCGAGAGAACTAACTGAACAAGTTTTTAAGGATTTTACTCTTACAAAAAAAGAACGATTTTCTCAAATTCTTTTAAAGAACAATATTGATGTGATCATTTATCATTTGAACACTTCCGGTTATATGCTTGCCGCTTTTGATAGTTCTGTTATTGCAAAGGATACGAGTAAAAATCTGGCAAATGTTGATGTCTTTTTCAAACTGAAACCGCGTTACAAAATCAGTGAAGTACAAATTGAAAAAAAGGGAGAAGGGAGCGAGTATGTTGAAACTGAATTGTTAAAAGATCTTGTCGGTATCAAACAAGATGAATTTTATAATTCGGATAAAATCCGGCAAAGCCAGGTTCGTTTATATCGAACCGGACTTTTCAATTATGTACAAGTTATTCCCATAATCGATGATACTTCAGGACAATATGTTCCGCTAAAAGTTGTCGGCAGTATCGGCAAAATGAATGAACTTGCCCCTGAATTGCTGATGAATGATCAGCAACACACTTTTAATCTTGGTTTGGGGGGAACTTTTACACGTAAAAATTTTTTAGGTCGTGCAAGAAAATTAACTTTAACGGGCTCTTTCGGTGTTCAAGATTTTTTCAAAATTAATTTTGGAAAAGTGATAAAAGCTTTTTCTTTAAGAGATGCTTCTCTTTCCGGTTTTTTCGATTCAAAATTAAAAATTGAACAGCCCTATGTTTTTAATAAACCGATTTTCGGAATTCTCGAAGGATATTTTACTTTGCGAAAGGATGCAACTTCTAATAAAAGAAATTATGGCGGCAAACTCAGCTTTGAATTCGAGTTGCCCACTTATACGTTTATCAATTTTTTGTCGTCATATTATAATGCGGAAATTGCAGATGAAATCTTTTTCCTAACCGACCGCGAATTAACAAGAAGTCAAACATTATCAATTCTTGGTTTGGATCTCCGGTCAGCTAAAACACTGAATCCTCTTTTCCCGACTAGTGGGTATAATTTGTCAGTTGGATTAGAAGAAGCCAATTCGATTCCTTATTTAATCTCCCGCATGACGAATAAAGCGTACACAACTCCACTCTATTACAAAACGCAAATTACTTATGCAAAATATCTGGCGGCAAACCGGAAAGAAACGGCTGTTCTCGGATTCAAACTTAAAACCGGATACTTGCGAGCCTACCGCGGCAGTGAACTTGATGTGCCTACTACGAAAAAGTTTTTTACCGGTGGAAGCAATTCTGTAAGAGGTTGGCGCGCACGGGAACTTTCTCCAAAGGTTGAGGTTCCGGTTTTAAATGAAGCAACTAATAAGTTGGAGACAGTACTTCTTGAAGGCGGAAGTTTTTTATTAGAAGGTTCAACCGAGTACAGATATAAGCTGACCGAGTCAATCGGAGTAACGGCTTTTGTAGATTTTGGGAATACATGGAGGAATGTTAAAAAAACAAGAATGAGTGAAATAGCCGTTGCCTCAGGTTTTGGATTTAGATATTACACAATGATAGCCCCTTTCCGTATAGATTTCGGTTTCAAATCCTACGATCCCTACTCTGACAAACGGATTTTTAAGCGAAAATTCTTCGATTTGATGGAATTTCATTTCGGCATCGGGGAAGCGTTTTAATAGCCTTGGTTACCTCTCCATTTTTCTTTATTTTTGTGCCCATTATAGGTAGGAATTATGATTTTAAGTATGACCGGTTACGGCAAAGCTGTAGCTGCTTTCAACGGTTTTTCTTTTGAAGTAGAGTTAAAAAGCGTGAACAATAGATTCCTTGAAGTTTCGGCGAAACTTCCCGGGAGTCTATTCTCTAAAGAATTTGAGATTAAAGAACTTATCCGCTCCAAAATTAAGCGGGGAAAAGTCAGTCTTTCAATTTCTGTAAAATTTGGCATCGGGCAAGATTCGCTTTTGAATGAAGCCAAATTGCTTGAAACAGCTCAGATGTTAAAACAAATAAAAAAATCTTTAAAGATCAAAGAGAAAATTCAACTTGAACATTTTCTTGGTTTTAAGGAACTTTTTTCTCCGGATTTTCTTGAGTTCTCCGATGAACATTTTGAAGTTTTGAAAAACTGTATCTCTGAAGCCGCAGATAAATTAATCGAAATGAGAAAAGTTGAAGGTGAAACTCTTTTAAAAGATTTATTTGAAAGAGCGAAAGTTATCTCCGATACATTGGCAGAAATAGAAAAAATCCATCGAGATTCTGTTCAAGAGTATTTTCAAAAGCTGCAAGACAGAGTTCAACAGATGATCAAAGATATTCAAAACTATTCCGATCGTTTGGAATTTGAACTTGCGCTGCTTGCTGAAAAATCAGACATTACCGAAGAATGCGTCCGGCTTAAAAGTCATTTAAAATATTTTTCAGAAATACTTTCTGTTGGAGATGAAGCCGGAAGAAAACTCAATTTTATTTGTCAGGAAATGCACCGCGAGGCTAATACCATTGCTTCAAAGTCATTATCTGCTGAAATAACGCACCATTCCGTATCTATTAGAGAAGAAGTTGAAAAAATTCGCGAACAAATCCAGAATATTGAGTAGTGAAGAAAAAAGACGGAAACATCATCGTTATTTCTGCACCAAGCGGAACCGGGAAAACGACTATTATCCGGTCCATTTTAAAAATTTTACCTGATGTTGTTTATTCAATTTCTGCAACTACGCGTGAGAAAAGACCAAGCGAACACGACGGAGTAGATTATTTTTTTATTGACGAAGAGACTTTTCAACAAAAAATTAATGATCACGAATTTGTAGAATGGGAAAAAGTTTACGATTATTTTTACGGCACTCCGAAATCTTTTGTTGAAAAAGTAATTTCGGAAGGGAAATCCATTCTTTTAGAAGTTGATGTAAAAGGGGCGCTTTCAATTAAAAAAGTCTATCCCGACGCGATAATGATTTATCTCCTTCCGCCAAGTTTGGAAGAATTGGAAAAACGGCTGAAGGAAAGAAAAACGGAAAGCGAAAAAGATTTTCAGAAAAGAATTGAGAGGGCAAAAATGGAGTTGAGTCTTAAGGGAAAATTTGACTATTTTATAGTTAATAATAATTTAAATACTGCTATTTTAGAATTAAAAGAACTGATAGAAAAAATAACAAACGAGGAGATAACTTAAATGAGCGTAACCCCTATAGATTTACGAATAATTGATAAACGCGTCGCTAATGTTTATGAAGGAATAATTGTAGCCGGTAAAAAAGCCCGCGCAATTAACGATGATCGTAAAATTGAATTTAATGCCGCACTTGCAACCGTTCCGGCAACCAGCATAAGCGCTGACGATGATAGCGAAGATTTCGATAACCCTGCACAGCTTAATTTATCGTTAAAATTTGAAAAAAGAAAAAAACCGCATATCGAAGCTTTGAATGAACTTCTTGACGGAAAAATTGAATTCGATTTAAGGAATAAAACTGTATAGTTTTAACAATTGAAAGTGACTTTGAGGAATAGTTTTTCCCAATAGTTTCTCGATATTTTTTTTTGGTTATTGGCGGAAGTGAGAGTTCTTTTTCCCTTCCGCTTTTTTATTCATCATTATTTCACTAAGAAGAAGAACAAAACTGCAACTGAAATGGCATCGGCAAAACAACAAATAATAGAATCATTACTTGTGCAAAAAGAATTGTACGGTGATGAACTTTTTCGTAGAACACTTGTTGCCGAACCGATACTTAATGAAAAAAAAGAATTGCCAGGCAAAGCTGAAAAGAAAATTTCTTCTTCGCCTAAAAAGATTGAGCCCCTTCCTATCGTAAACTCGTCTTCAGAAAATGATTTCACTGAAAAACTCGCGAAATATTATCAAGAAATTTGTGAGTGCATGGAATGTCCTTTAGGAAAAACCCGCAACAAATTTGTTTTCGGCGTCGGTAATCCAAACGCAAGGGTAATGCTTGTTGGCGAAGGTCCTGGAGCGGATGAGGATGAACAAGGAATCCCTTTTGTAGGCAGAGCCGGACAATTGCTCACAAAAATTTTAGAGGCAATCTCGTTTAAGCGGGAAGAAGTTTATATTGCAAATATTGTTAAATGCAGACCACCCGGAAACAGAACTCCCAACCCGATAGAGATTGAAACATGCATTCCTTATCTTTACAAACAAATAGAAATTATTCAACCAAAACTTATTCTTTGCCTGGGAACTACGGCCGCCGTCAGTCTTCTTAAACGAAAAGAATCACTCGGTGCTATGCGCAATAAAGTTCACTATGTAGGCGAAATTAAAACTGTGGTTACGTATCATCCGGCAGCATTGTTGCGAAATCCGAATTGGAAAAAAGACTGCTGGGCAGATGTTCAATTCTTCCGGAAATTATATGATGAAATGTATGCATGAAATATTTTCTTTTTCAACAATGATTTTTATTAAATAGATTTCAATCCCGACTTGTCGGGGCTAAAAAGGTTTATGGCAACAAAAAATAATTCAACTCGCCTTACTAAGCAGAATACAGAACTGCTTCAAAGAATTCCTTCTGATGTAAAACCGCCTGCAGCGCCTGAAATTGAAATGGCTGTTCTTGGCGCAATGCTGATTGAAAAAGAAGCAGTGCCTAAAGCAATCGAACTACTTAATCCCACAAGTTTTTATTTAAAAGAACACCGCTTAATTTTTGAAGCGATGCTCGATCTGTTTAACGCTGATGAGCCGATAGATACGGTAACGCTGTATCAAGAATTAAAACGGCGGGGTACTGCGGAACAAACCGGCGGAGTGGTTTATCTTAGTAAACTCTCGCAGAACATTTCTTCCGCGGCTAATGTTGAGTATCATGCAAAAATTATTTTAGAAAAATCCATTCTCCGAAAACTCATCACTACTTCGCACGATATTGCCAGAGAAGCTTACGATGGTTCGGAAGATGCTTTTGATATTTTAGATTCTGCCGAACGAAAAATATTTGAAATTACCGAAGAGCATCTTAAAAAATCTTATCAAGATATGGATCAGGCTGTCCGCGATGCGCTTGAATATATTGATGCGATTCATTCAAAAGATTATAAAAACATTGCCGTGCCAACCGGATTTATGGATATGGACGATATATTGGGTGGATTTCAAAAATCCGATTTAATTATTATTGCCGCTAGGCCATCCATGGGCAAAACAGCGTTCGCCCTTTCGCTTGCACGCAATGCTGCAATTGATCATAAAGTTCCGGTTGTTTTTTTCAGTTTGGAAATGGCGACCGTTCAGCTTATCATTCGTTTACTTTGCGCTGAAGGAAAAATTGATGCACAGCGTTTACGAACCGGAAAATTTTCTTCAAAAGAAGAAGGAGATAAGTTGCGAAGAGCTTCCACTAAATTGATGAGCGCGCCAATTTATATAGATGATACGCCGGCTCAAACAATTTTGGAAATCCGTGCAAAGGCAAGACGATTAGTCTCCGAGAAGAAAGTCGGAATGGTCGTTGTTGATTATTTGCAGCTCATTCAAGGTCCACCCCGCGCTGAAAGCAGGGAAAGAGAAATCGCACACATCTCCCGTTCGCTTAAAGCATTGGCGAAGGAATTAAAAATTCCTGTTATAGCGCTTGCTCAATTAAACCGCGCGGTTGAATCGAGAACAGATAAACGTCCGCAGCTTTCCGATTTACGTGAGTCGGGTTCTATTGAACAAGATGCCGACGTGGTAATGTTTATTCATCGCCCGGAACGGTATGCGCAACAGGATAGTAAAGATTATGCTGACGCCGAGGGAATTGCAGAAATAATTATTGCGAAACAGAGAAACGGTCCAACCGGTGAAGTAAAATTAACATTCTTAAAAGAATTTACCCGCTTTGAAAGTAATTTGGCTTTTAGACCGGATCCGAATTTAACCTATAACCAACAGCCAACAGAGGAATTCCCGATATGAAAACTTTCATTATGGTGTTATTTGCTTTTGTTTTAACACACGCACAGATCGCAACGGAAGAAGATAAACAAATCTGCAAATCAAAATTTGAATTAGCAGTAAGTGACAGTCTTAATTCAAAACCGATCGGCGATGTTATAACCGCGATCGGTAAAAGTTTTCTGGGTTTGAATTACGAAGCTTTTACTTTGGAAAAAGGAGAGAAGGAAACACTTGTTGTTCATTTAACCGGATTGGATTGCACAACATTTTTAGAAAATTGTGTCGTCTTTTCGCGCTGTATTAAAAAGGGGAAAACTTCTTTTGAAGATTACGCAAAAGAATTGGAGTTCGTTCGTTACCGTGATGGAAAAATGGGAGAATATCCGTCACGCCTTCATTATTTTTCCGACTGGATTTTTAACAACACAAAGAAAAATATTGTTGAAGATGTTACAAAATCTATCGGTGGAGAACCAATCCAATTTAAAGTTGGTTACATGACGAAGCATCCGGAGTCTTACCGCCAATTAAAAGAAAATGGAAAATTTATTCCTATCGTTGCCAAACAAGAAAAAGCAATTAACGCAAGAAAATATTTCTACATTCCAAAAAACAAAGTTGATGGAATTGAATCTCAAATTCACAACGGAGATTTGATTGCGATTACAACTAATTTGGAAGGCTTGGATATTGGTCATGTTGGGGTTGCGCTAAAAATGGATGACGGTAGAATTCATTTTATGCATGCGCCGTTAGTTGGAGCAAAAGTACAAATTTCAGAATTACCGCTCGGCGGATACTTGGCAAAAATTAAAAAACATACGGGAATAATTGTGCTGAGACCGCAAGAACCAAAAGAATAATGAAATTGAAAAATCGAAAAACATCCATTCCTTTTTCAGCAGGAAAAAGTTAAAGAGATTTATTATTTAAAAAGCCAGGAATTTTTGTGAAACTGTTGTTTGCATTAATGATGTCTTGCTTTATACAAAATCTAAGCGCTACAGTACCGACAGCACACAACGGTATGATTGATCTGCGTAATTGGGATTTTGCAAAAAGTGGTGTGGTCGAGCTAAACGGTCAATGGGAATTTTATCCGTGGAAGTACTGTAACCCCGAAGAATTCCTCTCTTCTAATTTACCCCGTGTAGAGTATATTTCCGTCCCCGCAAGCTGGACAAAATATTCATCCGGGAAAAATAAGATGCCGGTTTTCGGATATGCAACGTACAGACTTACAATTATTCTGAGCAGCAAAAAGTTTTACGGTACGCGGGAGCTGGCATTAGGATTACCCGACATGTTTTCAGCATACAAACTTTGGATTGACACGACACTTGCCATGGTTGTCGGAGTGCCGGGCAAGAGCTTCAATGAACATAAACCTAAAATTGTTCCTGTTACAGTTCCTCTTTTTGCTCAA
>JALNWB010000116.1 GCA_023231105.1 Ignavibacteriaceae bacterium
AAGACCTGATAAATTTACACGATCACTTGCATCAAAATCCGCACGTATTTTAAAAAAATCTCTTTTAGTGCTATCGGCATATACAACCAGTCCGGTATAAGCTGATCCGCCGGCGTTGCTTACATAGCAATAAACATCAGCTTCGATGGAATAATCTTTTAAAGAAAGATCTCCAGCAGTCGCTACGGCAGAGCCGGTGTAAGTACCATCGATATCTTGAAGCAAACCGACATAACTTCCACCGGTTGCAAGTGCTTTTGGTGCGTTCGCCATTGGTTTGGCAACGAGCATATCTTCATTTTTATAATATGTCGCCCATGCTGCATTCACTGAACCTGATTCAAAATTCTCTGTGAAAATTACCGTTTGCGCAATAGTAATTTCCGTGCTCAAGAAAACAAGAATACCGAGAAAAGTAATTATTTTTTTCATAGCATACCTCTTAGATTAATTAATGAATGTATTGATACTTCCTTTATTTGTCACGTTTAAGTTTGCTTTTGACGAACTGAAGAATTCACTGTATTGTCATTGAACGAAACTGATGAAATAATTTTCATCAGATATTTGGTTATGAACTTAGAGAAAGAAAATCATGTTTAAAATCTAAATGCGATAAGTGGTAAATGGTTGCGAAATGTGGTAAAATGATTTGATCACCTTAAAATATTTATGGTTAGACAAATTTTTCTTTTATTCTCGAAGCATACCTTCTACTCATAAGAAGAGGTTTCTCAAATCCGTTAAGGTAAACTTGATACGAATTAGAAAATGATTTTTCTATCTTTGAGACAAAATCCAAATTGACAATCGTTTCTCTGTGAATACGGCAAAAATGATTCTCCGGCAACCGGTGTTCCCATTCTTTCATGGTTTTTCTTGTAATTGAATGTGTCTTGTCAATTGTATAAACGTATGAATAGTCTGCGTCTGAAGTAATTGCAACAATGGTGTCTATTCTTAAAAACCGGTATCTATTATTCAGCATTAGGAAGATCACGTCATCATAATTTAAACGGCGAAAGTTTGCCGTTTCTTTTTCTGCATCATGAGCTAATTTTTTTATTGTATTCTGCATTCTTTCGGGACTTACGGGTTTTAAAAGATAATCGTGAGCATTCACTTCAAATGCTCTGATGGCATATTTATCATATGCGGTAACAAATACAAAATCTAATTCGAAATCAATTTTATCAAGTAAATCAAAACCCGATTCGCCCCGTAACTGAATGTCTAAGAATACAAGGTTGGGATGTAATTTATTAATTAATAGTTCTGCAGAACTTACATTGTTTGCTTCGCCGATAATTTCAATCTCTTCAAAAGTGCTCAGTACATTGCGCAGATCCAATCTGGCAAGTTTTTCATCATCTACAATAATTGCTTTGTATTTTGGCGTCATATTAAAACTTATTAATTCTTGTTTTAAGAGATAATCTCACTTCGACCGAATCAGCATTTTTTATAACCTCGAAGTTATGGTGAGCAGGAGAAAAAATTTCCAGTCTCTTCTTAATATTCTCAAGTCCTTTCCCGGTTGAATTTTTTTCTCTTCGCTCAATCCAACTTCCGGTATTAATTACGCTAACATATAAAATTTCCTCTTCCATTTTGGCGGTAATAATAATTTTTAATGGAATCGGACTCGTTTGCATTCCATGTTTGATCGCATTTTCTACCAAAGGATGAATAAGAAAAATCGGTATTGGACAAGTTTCAGCAGCCGGATCAACGTCGAACTCAACAAGCAGTTCGTCTTCAAATCTTATTTTTTCAATATCCAGGTAATTTTTTATTACTTCAATCTCATTCAAGAGCGGAACTTCATTATTATCGCTCTCTATTAAAGTGTAGCGGAGGAATTCAGAAATCTTGGTGATAATTTCTTTAGCTTTTACGTTTTCCTCCGAAGTTAAAGCTCTCAAGGAACTAAGCGTATTAAAAAGGAAATGAGGATTTAATTGATATCTCAACATTTCATATTGAGCGTTATGCGCTAATGTTAAAGCGTTATCAGTTTTTTCTTTTTGTGAAACCCATTCCATCCAGAATTTGATTCCAAAATACAATCCGCTCCAGCCAATAAAGACCACATTATTTCTGAATACACCAACCACAACAGTCCAGAAAGTAATATCTCTTAATTCAATTTTAAGAAACTGAACAAATTCGAAGGTAACAAGAGAAGCCCCTTCCCAAATTATTGAGCAAACAAAAGATGAAACAAAAATTATTATTGAAAGCGAAATGAAGGAGTATTCTAGGAAATCTATTTTTTTTAACCGGTAACGCAGCAAAATGGAAATTACAAATCCTATTGCCCAGGTTATGGTCTTGTTTAATAGGCTGTTAACAGTAAAATCTATTATGCCGCTAAAGACAAAGACATGTTGAAAATAAAATAATGTCCAACCCGAGATTTGTAAAAACCAAAACGTTTTTTCTTTATTAGAAGACAAATCTTTGATTAGCGCCATCTGTTTGTACATAAAAATTTATCAGCAAAATATCATTTAGAGAATTAAAAAAATATTTAATTATAATAAGCGAAAACATAATGCTTAATTAATTTAAGTTTTTTTTTGATGAAATTCTTCACTTTGCGATAAGAGGCTTTTTCGTACGACAAAAGGCTTGAGGATTTAAAATAAAAAAGTGCGGAAACAAATTGATCCCGCACTTATAAGTGCACCCTGCGGGACTCGAACCCGCAACCTGCTGATTACAAAGGAACGTCCCATGATTATGATTAAAAATGTATGCTCATAAATAATAAGAGATTACGCGGACGGAAGTAGTTTTTAAAGTAGTTAATTAGGATAAGTGAAACAATTTTCTTCAAAGTTTGTTGGCCTGATTTTTTGTTCCTAGTTAATATATTATACTTGGTTACAGTTCTTCATGCCCAAATTTATTTTTCCTATTCCGATTGTCTATCCATTCATATAAGTTTTGGAAACTCATTCGAGTAATTAGATCATATCATTTTTCAGTAATTAATTACCTCATCTAATTCCCAGTTTGAATCATGTTTTAATTTTTCAAAGCTTTTTTTATTACATTTTTATCCGGCAAACCGGTAGAGATTATTTCATTAGCAAAAATTATCATTGGAATGGAGGTCATGCCACTTCGGCTGAATATTTCCCAACCTTTAGTTTTTAATTCCGGTGGATATGGACCACTCAGTGCTTCCGAGAATGATATTTCTTTAATAGTAAAATCGAGGTTTAATTCAGAACCGATCTCATGCAATAATGTTTTTGATTTTTCAACTACTGAATTTGCACCGGAAGTACTTGAGCAACAGCCGCCTTTTATTAGCATAACCTCTACTTTCGTTTTTGTAGTTAAATCTTCAGCGTTCATATTTTTCTCCATAATATTTTTGAATTAATTGTTTAAAGTTTATTCTTCAAATTAAATTTGGAACAAGAAGCACTTTTCCTGCCGTCATATTATTTGGAATATTTTTTTATGGCATTTCTCATGTTATGGTAAAAATAATCAGCTGTCCGTAAGGAGGTTCCATGAAGTTCTCTGATTTTACTTCGTTATGCCTAAGACAGCTGATTTTTTAATTCATCATTATTTTCATTAATAGATCAAATTGAAAAGAAATCCGACAATAGTAATGCCGATTGCTATAATCCCGACAAAAATTAAAATGAGAGGAAGCTTTAATACTCTCCGTAATATCAGAATTTCCGGTAGAGATAATCCAATCACAGACATCATGAATGCGAGCGACGTTCCAAGCGCAGCGCCTTTACTTAACAAAACCTGAACAATAGGAATTATTCCAGCCGAATTCATATATAAAGGAATTCCGACAAGTACTGCCAAAGGAACCGACCACCATTCTGTTTTCCCCATCATCCCTATCATAAAAGAATCGGGAACATAACCATAGAGAACTGAACCAACTCCCATTCCAAGTATAATAAATAACCAAATTTTAGAAACAGTTGTTTTAACTTCTACAAAAGCAAGATCAATTCTTTGGGTAAAGGTCAATTCGTTTTTACTTTCGGTCAACTCTACATTTAATTCACCAATAGATTTAACCCAGTCTTCGACATATCTTTCAAGCCCTAATCTTCCAATAATATATCCGGAAGTAATGGCAATTATCAATCCTGTTGAAACATAAAGGAGTGCAGTTTGCCACCCAAACAACCCGAATAATAAAATCAATGCGATCTCATTAATCATGGGAGCGGCAATAAGCAGCGATAGAGAAACACCGAGCGGAACACCTGCTTGTACAAGTCCGAGAAACATAGGCACGACACCGCAAGAACAAAATGGCATAATAATACCGATTAAACTTGCAAGAACGTTTCCTTTAAAAAGAGATTTAGAAGCTAAAAGTTTCATCGACCTTTCTCTTGATATGTAGGAACGGAGAATACTTATAACAAATACTGCAACACTAAGCAGCATCAACAAGGTCGGAACATGAGTTAAGAAAAATTTTACTGATTCAGTAAGTTGTTTTCCTTGAATTAGATTATGTGAAGACCCAATTATAAAATCAATTATAGTTGGAAGTGTAAAGTATATTACTGAAAATAGAACAATAAAAAAACTTGCTATATAAATTGATCTTTTCTGCATCTGTTATTATCCTTATCAAAATTATTTTTAACGATCATACTTATTAGTTTTCAATTTTCGGAGGTAAGAGTTTATATACAACCGGCGTTACAACTCTTGAGAGAAGAGTTGAACTGATCAATCCTCCAATAATTACAATTGCCAAAGGAGAAATAAGCGGATTTGTGGAAACTGCAATCGGCATTAATCCGCCAATAGCAGTTAATGACGTTAAGACAATTGGTAAAAATCTAACTTCACCAGCTTCATGTATTGCTTCCTCTAATGTTGCACCTTTGGAGCGCAACTGGTTTGTAAAGTCAACAAGAAGAATTGTATTCTTAACTTCAATTCCGGCTAATGCTATCAACCCAATAGTTGCAACGAATGAAAGTGAATTGCCGGTTACCAATAATGCCAATACTGCGCCGACAATTCCCAAAGGAATTACCGACAAAACTATCAACGTGCTTTTGAAAGTTTTAAACTCTAATATCAATACAATGATGAAGAGAAATAGCGTAACAATTATCACCGTACCAAATCCTCCAAATGAATCGTTTCTTGATTCTAATTCTCCCCCCATTTCATAATGGTAACCTTTGGTAAAGTTAAAATTATCCATCTTATCAATTACGTTTTTAATTACGTTATCAGTTAGAAATCCTTTGTTAACCGAAGCGGAGATGGAAACCATTCTCGTTTTATCGTAATGATTTATTGTTAATGGAGAAGACTCCAATCTTAAAGTTGCAACCTGAGATAACGGCACGGCTCCACCTTGAGCATTATTTACATAAAGATTTTCAAATACACTTAATGATGAAATATTTCTTTTGGAGTTAGTTACCAACACATCAACGTTTTTACTTTCATCGTCGGTTAATTTGCCGATATTAAAACCGGCGACTGCAAGTCGCACTGTTTTGGCAATATTTATTGTGGGTATTCCGAGCGCTTGAGCTTTCTCTTTATTTATATCTACAAGAATATCAGACTGAAGATTGCTAAGCGGATTGTTTACGTAAATTGTTCCTTCGGTCTGTTTAAGTAATTCTTCAACTTTCGCCGCAAGTAATCGCAACGTATCCAAATTTTCACCGAACACTCGAACTTCAACAGGAGCTGACATATTCGCTCCTTGTTCAAAATTCTTTACTTCCACTTTTGAACCGGGATAAGTGTACCATTTTTTTCTTAACTCTTCAATCAAAACAAGTTTCTTAGCAGGGCTTAAGTCATTATCTAATTGAACAAACATTTGGGCAAAATTTGAGGTTTCATTTTTCTGAACAACGTTGTAGTAAACAAAGGGATTCCCCTTGCCAACATTTGTAGAGACATATTTAATTTCCGGATATTTCTTTAGCTCGGATTCTATTTCAGATGCAATTTTATTTGTGTAATCAATATTTGATTGGAGAGGCGTTGTAATATCAATCAAGAATTGTGGTTTTTCTGAAGCCGGAAAAAGACTAAACCCGATAACCGGAAAAAGCATTAATGATCCGACAAATATACCCGCAGCAATTAATAATGTTTTTACAGGGTTATTAAGTGCCTTATCTAAAAATTTTGAATACGTAGCTTTGATTATTGATCTGAATGCACGGAGAAAAATATTTCCTTCATAATTTTTGTCATGTTCTTTTAAAATCTTGTTTGATAAAAACGGAATGATCGTTAGTGAAACTATCATTGAAGCAAATACGCATGCAATAACGGCAGCGGGAAGACTTCGAATAAAATCTCCGGATGCTTCCGGTAAAAACACTAACGGCAGAAAGGCGATGATCAATGTAGCTGTAGTACCAATTACAGCAACACCAATTTGTTTAGTGGCTTCTATTGTAGCTTCTAATCTTGAATGACCTTCACGCAGCCATCGTTCAATATTTTCGATAACAACTATGCTGTCATCAACCAACAGACCGAGAGCTACAACAAGTCCTACTATGCTTAACTGATTGAGTGTGAATCCAAATAGATAAATAATGACTATTCCAATTGAAACCGAAAGAGGAATCGTAATCATAACAATTGTAGTTGCTCTATTACCCAACGGAAGAAGCGTTAAAGCTACAAGCCCGATAGCAATTAGGAAATCAATTCCTAATCCTCCTAATCTTCTGTTTACATTATCTGCTTGATCGAATTGAGCAACTAAATCAATATTTTGGGGTAAAGTTGATTTGAATTTTTGGATAACCGGTGTATAAATTTTTTGCGTTTGAGATATATTCTCACCGGATTTTAGTGCTGCAACTACAAATACACAACGATGGGTATTCAAACGCGTGATGTATTTACTGGATTCATAATCAAAATAAACATCTGCTACATCTTTTAAGAATATATTTTTTCCGTTAGTCTCATATACAATTGCATTTTTGATTTCGTCAACACTTTTATAATTGCTGCTGGTTTTAATATTAAATGTTTTTGTTCCGGCTTTTACATTTCCTCCGGGAATATTAATACCTTCACTTTGAATACCTGCCAGAACAAGACTAAGCGGTATATGCATGCTGCTCATTTTATCGAGTTTAAGTTCAACGCGAACAATTCTTTTTGGTAATCCATGGATTTCTACATTTTTCAACTGCGGCAGTTTTTCTAATTCATCTTTCAAATCCTCAGACGTTTTTCTGATTTTATCTAACGGAGCGTTATCAGAAATAAGCGCTAATTGCAAAATATTTACATTTGAAGGATTTAATTTTTGAATGTCTATACTGTAAATATCTTGTGGAAGTTCGCGGCGCATGTTATCAACTTCTCTAATCAGCTCTTGATATTTGTCGTCACCATTAACTCCGTGTTTATAAATCACCATTATAACAGCTAACCCGTCCGTTACTTCACTGGTGATCTTTTTTATATTTTCTAAACTTGATAATTTTTTCTCAAGCGGATCAACGACTAAATTTTCCATATCTTTTGGACTAGTGCCGGGATAAATCACCACAACCGGAAATACAAGCGTTGGAATTTCCGGATCTTCAGCCCTTGGCATGTTTAGAATTGTAGTTAGTCCAACAACAACAGCCATAAGAAAAATTAAAAGTGTTAGTTGGGGATTTTTTACAGCGTATTCTGATATTTTCATTTCTATTCTCTTATTCTACTTTACAATTTTAATTATTGAGGTTTCATTTAAGTAAGCGCTCCCTGAAGTGATAAGCGCTTGAGCATTTTCAAGTCCGCTGTCAATCATTACTTTGTCTTCAACTATATCTGTTATGTTCACTTTTACTTTTTGTACGGTACGATTGTCATTTGTAATAAAAGCGTAACCGGAATTTCTATCTCCATCTAATATTGATTCGTACGGAATAATCCAAGATGATTGTGATTGTGAAAGGGTAATTTTTGTTTTGCCGAACAAACCGCTTGCCAATTTTCCGGAAGGTTTAGAAATTAATTTGAGATCAATAGAAAACGTTCCGGAAGATGGATCAACTCCCTCTGACTTTTTGTAAACGACCGCTTGAAGTATTTCATTAGATAGCGCGTCAACTTCAATTGAAGCATGATCGTTTAATTTGATAGCCGACCATTCATTATCACTTACGCTAACCTTCAATATCCAATTACCGTTTCCGGCACCGTTAGTTTGTAAAACCGGCATTCCAGGACTAACCATCTGCCCCTCGTTCACAAATTTTTTGAGAATGAATCCGTTGTCAATTGATCTTATTGAAGAATAATTCAAATTATATTTAGCAATGTTATATTGTTGAGTTGCAACTTCTAATGCTGTTTTTGCATCCTGGAATCGAGAAAGAGTGGCCACACTATCTTTGTAAAGACTGCTTACTCTATTATAATCTCTCAAAGCTTTTTCATATCCCGCTTTTGCCTGAGAAACACTTGCGTCAATTTCAGTTAATTCAAGAGTCGCTAAGATTTGTCCCTTCCGCACGGCATCGCCTTCTTTAACATAAATTGCTTTGATTATTCCACCAGTCTTAAAAGAAAGAAATGTTTCATCCTCGGTGGTAAATTGCCCGGAAGCTATAATAGTTTTATTAACATTTTCTTTTGTTAATTCCATTACTCTAACCGGTATCCGCTCGTCCATCGAGTAAGTCTCTTTGGTGGTTTTATGTGCGGTAATAAATACAACGCTTACTGCGACAACGACTATTAATATTATTATTTTTTTCATGGCTCTATATTTTCCTTTTAATAATCAATTTTATTAAAAATTTTTTCTCGCTCACAATTTGCCGAGGCTATCATGATTTTATATTTGTTGATGTTGACCAATAACTCCGAATTCAACAACTGAGTCCGCGCATCAATCGTCTCTAAAAAAGTATTTACTCCTTCTTGATAACCCTTCATTACCAGATTGTGATAACTCCGGGCGACTTCAAATTGTTTTAAAGATGATTGGTAATTCTGATTTGCTGTTGTTAATCCATTTGTTGCAACACTTGCACTTAATTGAAGTTGATTAGATACAAGCTGCCGATTTAGACCAGCATTTTTAAGCTCTAATTCAGATTCTTCAATTTTATAATAATTCCGAAAAGATTCGAAGATGGGAACATCAAGTTGGATTCCGAACAAATGGTATTGGGATTTGGAATTGTATTTCCATTTCTGATCTTGAGCGCCAAGATCAAGGAACGCACTAACTTTTGGGATCCAGTAATACTTATTCATATCAACTACTGATTGACTGATACTTATTCCTTTTTGAAGCATCATCAGCTCCTCTCTTTTGGAGAGTGAATACTCCGTGCTAAGATTAGCTGATACTTTCGCAATTTCATTTTCAAAAGAAAAATCAGAATCTATTGGAGTTTCTAACTTTCTATTCAATAAAAAATTGAAATAAGATTTTGCATTCAAAGATTGATTTTGCGCTTCGGTTTTTTGTGTTTTGATATTTTCTATTTCACTTTCTGAACGTAATACGTAAACAGGCAAACCACTTCCGTTTTTCAACAGGGATTCATTAACCCGTTTCCCTTCATTTGCGAGAGATAAAGCGTTGTCATAGATATTTGCAGCGGCTTCAGCGCTCAAATAGTTGAAGTAGGCTGTTTTAATTTCCTTTACCAATTCCCTTTTGTACATCTCAATTTCATACTCTGCTATTTGTGACTGTTCACTTTTTATATTACGGTTAAAGATTAAATCAGAATTTATTAACGGTAGAGATGTTCGAAACTTTACGTCATAAAATTTGTTGGGGAATAAATTTTCATTCACATTGTTTATTTGAGGAAATGCATTTGACCCGGTAAGTTGATTTAATGTTTGATAAACCGGATTCATCAAATCACCAACAGGTAGAGAAATACTCCTTCCGCCTTCTCCGCTGGTATAACTTGCGTTCAAATTTATTGATGGGAAAAAATAACTGGTTGCAATTTTAAATGAATAAATAGCCTTCTCATAAGATATTTTCTTTTGTTGAAGCACTATATTATTCTCCATCCCTTCTTTAAGGTACTTATCTAAAACAGTTTGAGCCTCAAGATTTATAGAAAGTAAAAGCAAAATAACCGGAAATATTTTTAAGATTGTTTTCATTGTTTTTCTTCTTTTATTTTGAAATTTTTAGTTAAAATTTTTATGAATTACGATTATTAATTTTAGATATTTGTTTTTCGTATCATATGATTATTATATTATACATTTATAAAATAGTTCATTTATCGAAATATCAGACAACAAAATAAGCCACCTACAGCAGTGTATCCTGCTTTATTAAATTAATTTACACTTTTTGTGGAAACTCGTTCTGGAGATTAGAATTAATTTTCGATAGGAGATTTAACAACAAATCCTGCTCTTCTCCGTTCAAATATTTCAGCATACCTTCACTTATGTGAACATGATGCTCTTTATCAATGTTATAAATTCCCAAACCTTTTTCAGTAAGTTCTACATTAACAATACGCCGGTCGTCTTCTTGCCTATTTCTGACAACAAATTTTTTGCGAACTAACTTATCAACAATTGCAGTTAAAGTGCTAACAGCTAACATTAGATGATTAGAAATTTCTCTCATTATACATTGCTTTTTATCTCCGATAAATTTGATGGTCCTTAGTTCCTGCATACTTAGTTCAGCGGTAGCGCTATTTAAACATGCACATTGACTTTTCACGACAATATCCATCATTTTATCGATATAGACAGCTAATTTTTGAGCTTTTTCTTTGGAAGAGTCCACGATATTTCCTTAATCATATATTTCGTTTATTGAACTATTCCAAAATTATATAATATTATGGTGATTGTCAAGAGAAAAATATAAAATCATTAAAAATAGTTTGGTGCAGAACGTTAAGAGGAGAATCGGAAAGATTTACTTTAATTGCCCGCAATAAAAAATAACCGCTTGAAAGGAAATAATACTTTCCCGTTTTTTTGAAAAGGATATTCTTTCCGTATTGTATTAAACACTTCGCTCTCAAAGCTAATCTTGTCATAATCATTTTCTAACTTTTCAAGAAAAGGTTTTAGACCGGTACTCCTAATCATCGCTAGAATTGATAATTGAGAATCAAGAATGTGGATGTAATCAGTTTCCCATATTTCAACAGAACTGAATAATTTTGATAATTGGTCGTAATAAAAAGAACTATTATGAATGGTGAATAATTCCGAAACTTCAGAAGTAAAAGTTTTCCAGTGTTCGTTTCGACTTATTTGAGAAATTGATTTACCCAAGGGCATATCCCAAAATAGAGGCAATTGAACAGCGAGAAGTCCTTGCTCAGAAACCAACTTCTTTAATTTTTTTAACAGAATTTCATGATTAGGTAACCATTGAATGGTAGCGTTGGAAAACACAATATCGAATTGTTCATCAATATCAATATTGTTCGCATCCATAATTTTCCATTCTTGTTCGGGAAAATCATTTTTTGCTTTTTGAATCATGGCAGGTGAATTATCAATTCCAACTATTTTTGATTTCGGCCATCTATCAACCAAAATTTGTGTACTATTACCCGGACCACAGCCAATATCAATTATGTTCCGCGGATTAGAAAAATTTATACGCGAAATTAAATCAATAGATGGTTGTGTTCTTTCATTATGATATTTTAAATATAGTTCGGGATTCCAATCTTTGTTCGCCATAATAAGTTCCATTGTTTACCTTTTAGAATATCCGATTAATTTATTGAAACCAACTATTCACTTCTGAATATGAAATATTTCCGCTTGTAAATTGTGTGTATGTCCCTTGATTTTTAATTTCCTTTGCGATACTTCTAATGAGATCGAATGCGACTCTCATAATACGTGGTCCAAAGCTGACACGAGCAATACCGATTTTTTCAAGTTCATGAATAGGCGGCGCATTTACTCCGGCAATAATATTTATTGGGGCATCAATTTCATTCACTAATGTAGTCATGTCAGATTTATTCAAATCGCCCATATCCGGAACAAAGATACAATCAGCACCGGCTTTTTTATATCGATTAGCCCGGTTCACTGCTTGCTCAATTTTATTATTGGTGTTATCCTCCGACACCAGGAAAACATCAGTACGGGCATTAATGACCAAGTGAATATTTTCTTTTTCTGCCATTTCCCTAATTGCAGAAATTTTATCACATTGAAAATGAACATCGTAAAGCGCACTTGAGTGATAGTTCGAATTACCTCCAACACTATCTTCTAAATTAATTCCCACAGTCCCAACCTCCAATACCTTTTTTGCCGTCTCCACAACGCCTTCTACTGATTCCGAATACCCGGCTTCAATATCAACACTAACCGGCAAATTAGTACTTTCGACAATTCTCTTAATAATTACAAGAGATTCATCAAAAGTCATTATTTGTCCATCAGGATAACCTAATACGGATGAAATGCCTGCGCTTGTAGTTCCTAACGCTTTGAAATTCTCCAGTTCAAATATTTTTGTGCTCGCGGCATCCCAAACATTTGGAAGAATCAGAATTTCAGGAGCGTTGTGCAACTCTAAAAAATAATTCGCTTTTTGTTTTTGAAGTTCTTTATCTAATTTCATTTTCCTCCATTCGATTTTAACTCATTATTATTGTTTTAATGTTGTCCGTTGCTTCAATACTATATTTTATTAATTCATCTTCCGTTACTTCGTTAATTGCGAAAAGATTTTTGTTGAAGTTATAATATTTATCAACAATAATTACTTCAGTTTCTAAATCCGGGATTACACCTTTCATCATTCTGGAAGCACATTCAATCACGCACCCTTC
>JALNWB010000117.1 GCA_023231105.1 Ignavibacteriaceae bacterium
ATTTATCTTGAAGGTTCAAGTTATATTGTTCAACTTTCTTCATGGAAATCAGAATCCATTGCAAATCAAGAAGTATCCAGGCTTCAAAAAAGGGGAATAAAAGCTTTCAAAACTTCAGTGGTTATTCCGCAAAAAGGAGGAACCTGGTACAGGGTTAAAGTGGGTGGATTTTCTTCCGCAGAAGAAGCATCTCGTTTTTACAATTCAATTAAATAACAATAGGAAAGAGATATGGATTTATTGACTATGTTCCTAAAAGGCGGAGTAATTATGTACCCCATATTACTCTGCTCAATTATCGGTGTAGCAATAATTATCGATAAGTTTATCGTACTGCATAAATCAAAAGTAAATGTTGCTGCATTTATGATAAAGTTAAGAACGCTATTAAAAAAGCATGATATTGCCGGGGCGATTGCATTTTGCAGCAGTGAAAAAACTCCTGCCGCCAACATCGTAAAAAGAGGATTAAAAAAAATACGATTCGGACATCAAAGGGTGAAAGAATCTTTAGAAGATGCCGGCAGACAAGAAATCACAAAACTTGAAAAAGGATTATCAACGCTTGCTACTGTTTCCGGAATTGCTCCAATGCTTGGTTTTTTGGGAACGGTCACCGGTATGGTTGCAGCATTTCAAACGATCCAGGATTTAATGGGCGCTGCAAATCCTTCCGATTTAGCAGGTGGTATTTGGGAAGCTTTAATAACAACCGTCTTTGGATTGGTCGTAGGAATTCCTGCATTAGCATTTTACAACTACTTTACAGAAAAAATAAAAAAATTAGTTGCCGACATCGAAGTTATTTCCAGCGATTTAATTGATATTGTAGAAGAGTCTTCCGGCGGCGGTAAAACTCCCGAAGATGATGATGAAATTACTCTTTAGAGGATGATATGAAATTTGAAATGACTAACAAACCTCTCGTAGCGTTTAGCGTTTCATCGCTAACTGATATCGTAATGCTTCTGCTCATTTTTTTTCTGCTTACTTCACAATTCGTTTTACAAACGGGTGTAAAAATAAAATTACCCGGTGCAAAAAATAACGAGCAACTCGCTCCTTCTAAATTGGTGGTAACGCTTTCCGATAAGGGAGAAATCTTTGTTGGCGATGAAAAAATTCAATTGGAAATGCTGGCGGGAAAATTAAGTCAAGTGAAAGCGTCGAGTCCGGAAAATAATCTTATTCTCCGCGCAGATAAAAGCGTTCCGGTTGAATTAGTGATCAAAGTTATAGATTCAGCCCGCGGGATCGGCATACAAAAATTTACTATCGAAACAGAAAAAATTAATTTGTAAAACTTCCGCATGACAGAACTCAAAACAAGAAATACTTCCTACGGAATTTCGATTCTTTTTCACTTAGCACTGTTAGTGCTTTTATTTTATATGAAATTGGAAGTTGAATATCCGGTGAAAGAATATATCGAAGTTGGCTTTGGCGGCATTTCAAACGGCTCATCCGGCGCAAGCGGCGATAATGTTTTATCGACAATAGACGAAAAGAAAGTTGAAGAGCTAAAAGAAAAAATAAAAGAAGATGTGGAAGTGCCGAAAGTGAAAAATACTTTTGAGAATGAAGTACCGGCAGTTACAAAAAAGAAAAGTAAAGAGAAAATTGTAGAACCAAAAGGGAATAAAGGTTTGGGGACGGGAAATTCCGGATTTGATATTGAGTGGGGAGGGAATGGCAAGAGAAAGATTTACAGCTACACGCTGCCCGAATATCCCGAAGGAGTAAATAAAGAAATTGATATTCGTCTCCGCTTTTCAATTTTGCCGGATGGAACAGTCGGGACAATCTTTCCCCTTACCAAAGCTGATACAAAACTTGAAAATGCTGCGATCAATTCACTGCGCCAATGGCGGTTTGAACCGCTTCCATTACAACAAAAAAAGACCGAACAATTCGCGATTATTGTTTTTCCGTACCGGCTTCAGTAAAAAAATCTTTGTAATACATCCGGTAGAAGAAAAATTCAGCGACGGATAATAAAGTGAGGGCAAAAGTATCGCGGTCGTAAAAAATTCCAAAACCTTCCGGTTCCATAACAATTTTTGCAATCATTGTAGTCATAGTCCAGCCGACGGCAAACAACACGCCGATCAATCCAACATTAAGTGCGGCGCCGGAAAGGTTTTCATCCTGCCATTTTTTTGTGAAAACAATAATTGTAAAAATATAATGGAGAAAAAAGATAAATGCAGTAATCATAATTTTGTGAAATATTTTTTGTTGAAAATTGACATGCCTATAAGCCCGCCAATTATTCCAAACATTGAATCGATAAAAATGTTATTAAATAAAAGAAAAGAAGTGTAGGTAAGAGAAAATCCATAAGCTGTTATTTCTTTACTCATTGTTCTTAGAATTGCGACAGTTTCTTTTCCTATATCGCCAAGGTTATATGTGTTTAAAAGAATTTCCACTTGCGGCAAAGTTAATACAAGATCATTTGTGTGAAAAATATAGGTGATGATGACTTCAAAAAAACCGGAAAACAAAGCAGAAGATAAACCGGTGATTAACCCGATGAACATTGCCGTCTTTACGGAAATGCTTTGGGAAAAAGAAGTTATTCGCAAATAAAAATAGAGACTGAGCACGGTTGCTGCCGGAAGCAGTAAGCAACAGCCCACACTTTTTACACCGGGAATTGTACTTAATACGGCAGCGCCGAATCCGCAGACAATAGCGGGTGAAAGTTTGTTTTTCATACTATTAAATTTCTCTTTGAGAAGTGTGAAAGAAATTATTTCTTTTTAGTTCAAAAATAATAAAGTAAACGGCAAAAAAAGAAAAAAGATAACCTGTAAAAAATGCCGTAGTTTTATTATACGATGCGAAAATAAAATTATTTGTTACTACATCTACCATCAATATCACTAAAAAGAAGACAAAATAATAAAAGATAGAAGAAATATATTTTTTTACCGGGAGAAGAAGCGTAACTAATCCAATAAATGAACCGATATAAATTCCCGTACATCTTGAACAAACCAAAAAATAAGAACCATTTACAAAGAAGCTTTTGTCTAAATGTTGATGACAAACTCTTCCGTAACTCATTTTTAGTATAGGATAAAAAACATGAAAAGAATTATCCTTTGGAAGAAAAGAGAAGATAGAAAAACCTGCAATCCAGAACATCGAGAGAAAAAGAACTAAACCTATAATCAATTTATTTTTCACTTAATACAAAACAATAAATTGAATTTTTCGTTAATACATAAACTTTATCCTCAACAGCTAATGAAGCGCTAAATGCCGCGTTTTCCGTTATGTTGGGCAGTCGGAGTTTTTTGAATAATAGTTTATCCAATTCGAAAGACGAAACGTAAACAGAACTATCACCCGTTAAAGTAATCGTATTATAATATTTGTCAATCGAAGAAAAATCTTCCGATAGAGAAGTTTTGTTTATCCCATTCCCAAAAAGATCAAAAATCAGCAAACTATTTCCGTCAAGCACCATAATGTTATTGTTCTCTGCAACAATTAATTTTTTAGGGTTCTTAATTGAAAATTCACCGGCATCAAATCCACCAAATTGTTGAACAAAATTTCCGAATAAATCAAATTTCAAGATGCGTTTATTTTCAGAATCAAGAACAAACAAGTCTCCCATAGAAGAAATATCCGCGCTTAGCGGAAATCCGAAAGCTGCGTCGTTATTTTTCCCTTCGCGTGTATAAAGGCGGGAAATAAAATTCAAATCTTTATCAAATTGTTGAACAGAGTGGTTATTCTTATCTGTTACAAAAATATTTAGAGCGTTTAAAGAAACATCAATCGGAAAATCGAACTGTCCGTCTCCCCATCCGTAACCGCCAAACGCAAGTATTTGTATGCCAAGTGAATCTAATTTATAAATTTCATCGCTGCCGTTATCAGTAACATAAAAATATCCTTGTGGAGAAAGCGCAAACGAAGTTGCTTCCGAAAACGAACCAAATTGATTTTCCAACTGATAATCTTGCGCAAAGAGCATTCCGTTAATCAGAAAATATATAATCATTAACCTATTCAAAAAAACTCCAATTAATTTTGAGAAAGTTAAAGAACAATGAGGTAAGTTAAAAATGGAAAGTTCTTAATTTGCAGTAAATCAACCGCAGCTGACACTCAAAATGACAAGAACATTTTTTTGAAGAGTTATACTAAAATGGCATAGCCCTGAAAGGGCGGGATATGTAAGCGTAGGGTGAAACCCTACGAAAGTAAAAAAAGGAAATGTTAAGCCCTGAAAGGGCGTAATATATTATAGTGAACGATTATCATATTTCTTCAAAAATATTACGCTCTTTCAGAGCTATGATTCCGGTTGAAGTTCCATTTGTCATAGGGTTTCGCCCTATGTTTGTGTATAACGCCCTTTCAGGGCTAACACTTGGAGATAACTTCACTATCATAATATATTTAAAACGATAACGGCTCCGTTTAATAGGAGCCGTTTCGTGCAAGTAGTAAAGTTTATAATTACTTTTATTTACGGAGCAAATTTAAAACATTACGGATAATTTTCAAACCTTCGTCGATTTCATCCTCGTTAATTATCAAGGGAGTTCTAAAGCGAACAGCTTTAGCGCCGCAACCCAATTGAATTAATTTATTTTTGTAACATTCTTTTATGTATTGATTCCGCATTTCTACGCTCTTAAAATCAAACGAACACATTAATCCTAAGCCGCGGGCATGTTCAATAAGCGTAGGATATTCAAGCTGCAATATTTTCAATTGATTAAGTAAGTAATCACCTCTTTCTTGAACATGAGTTAAGAGATTATCTTCTTGCATCACTTCAAGAATCTTTGTTGAACGAACCATATCCGGTAAGTTGGAACCCCAGGTAGAATTTATTCTGGTCGATTTTTTGAAACAATGCTCTTCTATATCATCTATTCTATCACTAACCATAATTCCGCAGACTTGAGCTTTCTTTCCGAAGGAAATAATGTCCGGATAAACATAATGTTCCGCAGCCCACATTTTACCGGTAATTCCCATTCCGGCTTGCACTTCATCAAACATAAGCAGAATGTCGTTCTCATCGGCAATTTGGCGAAGCTTTAAGAAAAACTCTTTGCGGAAAAAGTTATCTCCACCTTCACCTTGGATCGGTTCTATAATGATTACGGCAATATCATCCGGATTTTCTTTTATCGCTTGATAAATCTGCGCTATTGCAGTTTCTTCCGACTTAATTATTTCCTCTAAATTTTCTTCGAGAGGGAAAAGAATTTTAGGATTCGATATTCTCGGCCAATCAAACTTTGGGAAATGATTAATTTTGTTCGGATCAGTGTTAGTTAACGACAAAGTATAACCGCTTCGTCCGTGGAAAGCTTCTTTAAAGTGAAGAACCTTCTGTCCGATTTCCTTAGTATAACCTTTCTTAAAGTTTTTCTGGACTTTCCAGTCGAACGCAACTTTCAAACCGTTTTCAACGGCAAGTGTACCGCCGTCGATGAAAAACAGATATTTGAAATGATCAGGTTTGGCAATGGCTGCAAAGGTATCAACAAATTCTGCCATTAACGTTGAGTAGATATCCGAATTGGATGGTTTGTGCAAAGCTGCAAGAAGCAATTTTTCCTTAAAATCCTCACTCTGCAGTTTTGGATGATTCATTCCTAACGGTGAAGAAGCAAAAAAGGAAAAGAAGTCTAAGTATTTATCATTTGTCTTTGCATCAACAAAATAGACGCCTTGACTTTTCTGTAGATCGAGGACAATGTCAAAGCCGTCAATGAGCATATGTTTTTTTAATGTCTCATGGACAAAATTCGGATCAATTGATTTATGTTGTAAAGAGATATACTCTTTCGGTTCAGCACTGTTCATAATAACCTCTAAATGAAATTAAAAATAATTATTGATTAAAAGTTTAGAGATAGGCTGAGATCTAAAAGACGTTTTCGAAGCGGGAAACCAAATAGTTCCTTAAACTTTTGCTTTTCTTGGGGGTAATATGAATGTTTCTGTAAAACATAATTTCTTCTGACGCAAATTAAGCTATGGAGGCATAAGTTTCAAGTGCTTGACATAGAATTGTTTAAATCGGTAAAGCAATGGTAATCTCAGAAAGTTAGCTAATCGAATGATTGAATGGTTGAATGGCAGGGAAATAAACTTCAAGTGTCTGCAAATACTTCTTAAATGAAGTTGATGAGATTAAAATCATTCAACCATGCATCCATCCATCCATGCTTCAAATAATTCCTTATTAACTGATTATTGAATCATTATAGCTTGTGTGATATGACTTCATCACGTCATACGGTTTTTTAATCTCCCTATTTCATTTTAAGTTTGATATTATGATTATAAAAAATAAGGGAGACTTAAATGGAATTTTTAGAGAAACTTGGTATTCAAAAGGAAAATTACGGTTCATCAACCGGACAAATCTGGAACGAATCAAAATCTGAAACAAAATTAAATATTCATTCGCCTGTTAACGGCGATTTTATAGGTTCGGTCTATCAATCTTCGGAAAAAGATTATGAATCGATCGTTGATACCGCTCAAAAAGCTTTTCTTGAGTGGAGACATGTTCCAGCACCGAAAAGGGGAGAGATCGTAAGGCAGATTGGATTAAAGTTACGCGAATACAAACATCCTTTAGGGCAGCTTGTATCGTACGAAATGGGAAAATCTTTGCAAGAAGGGATGGGTGAAGTGCAAGAGATGATTGATATTTGCGACTTCGCCGTCGGGATTTCACGTCAACTATACGGATTTACTATGCATTCCGAAAGACCTAACCACAGAATGTACGATCAATATCATCCGTTAGGAATTGTTGTGACGGTCTCGGCTTTTAATTTCCCGGTAGCTGTTTGGGCTTGGAACGCGATGCTTGCTGCTGTGTGCGGAGACGTAAACATTTGGAAACCTTCATCAAAAGTACCACTTACGGCAATTGCTACTCAGAAGATAATCGCTCAAGTATTAAAGGAAAATAATTTGCCGGAAGGAATTTTCTCTTTAATAGTTGGAAAAGGTTCAACTATTGGCGAACGGTTGTTAAATGATAAACGAGTTCCGCTTATTTCAATTACCGGTTCTACTGCCGTTGGTAAACATGCCGCGCAAGTTATTGCCGGAAGATTCGGTAAATCAATTTTGGAACTTGGAGGAAATAACGCAATTATTCTTACGCCGGATGCAGACTTAAAGATGGCTATTCCTGCTGTTGTTTTTGGTGCTGTTGGTACCGCCGGACAGAGATGTACGAGTACAAGGCGTTTGATCATTCACGATTCTATTTATGATAAGGTAAAAGAGTCGTTGGTGAAAGCCTATACAAGTTTGAAAATAGGTGATCCGTTGGATGAAAAGAATCATGTTGGACCGCTGATTGACAAATCCGCAGTGAAACTTTTCCAATTAGCTCTTACCCAGGCAAAAGAAGAAGGGGGAAAAATTATTTTTGGTGGGGAAGTGATGGAAGGAGCAAGCTATGCTTCGGAGTGTTTTGTCCGTCCGGCGATTATAGAAGCGGAGAATAACTTTAAGATTGTTCAAGAAGAAACCTTTGCACCGATATTATATTTAATAAAATATAAAGGTGAAGTAAGTAATGCTATCTCTTTAAATAATGATGTAGTACAAGGATTATCTTCCTCCATCTTTAGCAACAACATGCGGGAAACGGAAGAATTCCTTTCTGCTTGGGGAAGTGACTGCGGTATTGCCAATGTAAACATCGGAACTTCCGGCGCAGAGATTGGCGGAGCATTCGGTGGTGAAAAGGAAACAGGCGGCGGACGTGAATCGGGATCAGATGCGTGGAAAACTTATATGCGCAGACAAACGAACACGATCAACTTCGGAACAACAATGCCATTGGCGCAAGGGATCAAGTTTGATATTTAGTGGAAAGAAGGCTTTGTGGTTTGTTGCAAATTGAAAATTGAAAGTAGAAAGAATGTTTTAAGAACATAATCAAACAAAATCAATCAATTAAATAAGAATTGGTGGAAAACAAATGAGTTCGTTGTCTGAAGATTTGCAGAAAGTAAAAACTGATATTCAACAGTTCAGAGATATTACGGTTCGCGTTTTAAATTATATTCCGGATGTATTGAACGAAGAGACTGAGTTTAATGGGTATCAAATATGTTCACAAAATATAGCGGGAACAAGAAAGTCTATTTGTCCTTTTTAAAATTTTTGATGAAGGATATTTGGAAGATGTTAAACCCGTAATTTTTGTCTTCGCTGGACGGTTTCTGTTTCATCTTTACCTGAAGCTATCCTTGCGATGTGTTCCTTATCCGAAATTCGTTCTTTGATAATTTGACAATATTCAAGGTTGTTTTCTGTTCCCCACCAATTTCTGTTAAAAGCTTCTGCAACTGCATAGGTAGTTCCCGAACCGCCAAAAGGATCAACAACAAGATGTCCGGGGTTGGAAGATGTAAGCACAATTTTCTTTACTAATTCAACAGGTTTTTGAGTTTCGTGTTCAGTTCTTTCCCAAGAGCCGTTTGATAAAGTTGGTATTTCAAAAACATCTTTTGGTTTTGCTCCTAATGGATTAGGTTCCCACATGTATTCTTTGCCGGTTCCATTGTTGTATTGAGAAGATTCAGCTTGTGGGCGTGTAGGATATTTAAGCGTGTGAGCGTTGTATGGAATTCTTGCTTCATCAATGTTGAAGATAAAGTTTTTACTTTTTCTAAAATGAAGAATACTTTCGTGCGATCTTCCCCAATCGTTCCCGAGATTAGCTTTGTTTCTGTAGAACCAGACAAGCCATTTGCATCCGGCGAACAAATAACTTGCAGCCCATTTAATATCAGCGAGAATTTCTGAAAAACCGCAAACATAAAGTGAACCGTGTGGTTTTAAAACTCTTTGCGCTTCTTGAATCCAAAGGATACTCCAATCAACATATTGTTGCTGAGACTGAAAAGTATCCCACTCCGCTTTTTTAATATTGTATGGCGGATCGGCAAAAATTAAATCCACAGATTCATTCTCTAAACCTTTTAAGAAATGAATAGCATCGATGTTATAAAGGGAACCGAAATCATCTTTAAATATTGGCTGAGGAAGTTTTTTAATTTTTCTTTCGGCGGTATATAATTCAAGTTGAAGTTCTTTAACAAGCTGATTAACTTTTGATGAGGGATATACTCTGTATTGATTTATGGGATGTCGTGTTGAACTGAATTTGCCGTTTCTATCCCATCGCCTGAGAGTTTCTTTATTTACACCGATGATTTCGGCAGCTTCACTGATATTGTAAAATTTTTCCATATGTAGTTCTCAATTGTTAAACAACCTTATACAACCATACGCAAATAAAGGGAAAATATCTTGAAAGTCAAGTTAAATTTGGGAGTTAAAATAAACTCGTTAATCTGTTAGAACTGGATAAACAAGTAAATCAAATATGAGATAAGAATGAAAAATAAAATAATAGACCTTACACAAATACTTAACGGAACAATGCCGGACAACTCACCAAAGCCAGGTAGTCTGTTTCAATGTAGCATTTGTGTTGTTGGATCATTCATTAAATAAACTAAAGGGTAAATCTATGTGTTCAAAAAAAATCTTTTTCGTAATAACGTTTTTATTTCTTAGCGGTTCTTTCTTATTCCCGCAGGATGCGTTAAAGCAAGGAGTGTATAGCCTTGGTGGAAGTGTGTCGTACTCATATTCAAAAAACACCATGCAAGGTGAGATAACAAAACAAAGCAACATTATTGTAGCGCCATCATTAAATTATTTCTTAATAGATAATTTGTTGGTGGGCTGCAATATTTCGTTAAACTATTACGAATTAGAATATTCCACATCCCCTTCAAATAAGTTTAAAAATATTTACCGGCACTATGGTATTGGACCAAGTGTAAGATATTATTTCCCGGGGAATGAAGTTGTTCCGTTTGTTGGGCTTAGCGACAATTATTTTAAAGAGATCAGCTCAAAACAGGAAGGGAATAGAATATCAGCAACAGCCGGCGTAAATTATTTTCTTACAAAGAACGTAGCCATAGAACCTTACTTGGAATATTCGAGAAGTTCTTATAATAAACCAGACCAAGATGTAAATGCCTTTTCGTTCGGATTACGGATGAATTATTTCATAGTTAAGTAAAATTATTTAGGTGCAACATAACCTCTTTAATAAGTAAAGCGTCAAGAAATAAATGAACATATTTATCACCGTTAGGAATGATAATAACTAAGAATGAAAAATAAAATAATAGACCTTACACAAGTTCTTAACGAAACAATGCCGGTATATCCAGGCACACTCAAACCTAAATTCGAAAAAAGTTATTCGATAGATAAGAATGGGTTTGCAGAAATTAACATGACGTTGGTCTCGCACACGGGAACGCACATTGACGCACCCTGCCATATCTTGAAGGGAGCGAGATCACTTGACCGGTTCCCGGTTGAGAAATTTATCGGCAAAGCAATTGTAATTCCTTGCGAAGGGAGGAGTGAAATATCCCTCAGCTACCTTAAAACTTTCGAGGAGAAAATAGCTCAAGTTGCTTTCATCCTTTTCTATACCGGCTGGCAGAATAAATGGGGAACGGAAGCCTATTTTAACGACTGCCCAACCTTAACAAAGGAGGCGGCAATGTGGTTGACAAATTTCAAACTTGACGGAATTGGTTTTGATGCTTTTTCTGTTGATAAAATGGGTTCTGCCGAAGTTATAACAAGTGAGACTTTACCAAACCATTTTATTTTGTTAGCAAAGGAAATACTTTTAATTGAGAACCTGACGAATCTGGATAAACTTCCGGACGATATTTTTATGTTTCAATGTCTGCCTTTAAAAATTGAAGATGCGGACGGTTCTCCTATAAGGGCAATAGCAACTTTTGAATAATTAGAAATTAGATAGTTAGTAAAAATATTCTGCGCAGAATGGCAAGAATATTTTCTTGAAATTGAATATCGAACATCGAACAAGGAATAACGAGTGTTGAAGTTTTTGCCCTTCGATATTCTACATTCCTTGTTCGTTATTCATTATTCCTTTTGGGTTCTGGTTCTGACAGATTAGAAATTACGAATGGGAGTTGGAAATATTTAAATAATTAATATGGTAGTGTTGGATAATACTACCATACGGGATAACACACCGTAATATGTTCTAGATACCTATAATTTTATATGAAAAAAATAAGTGAAAATAGTAATATCATAAGTGCTACCGGTATTATAGGAGCTGTACTTCAATTAATACTGCTGTTTGTAATGATTCAAGGGATAATATTAATTTTATATTATCCAGCGGGATATGCTAATTTGAATTCATATCTTTTACCTGTTTCACACTCGTTAGGATTATTCTTAGTAATCCTTTTCCTGATTCCATCTAAACCACAGATCCGTACTTATTTTAATTATCGAAAAACTCCTTTATCTATTTATGCTCTGGTTATACTAATATCAATAACATTCGTAATAATTCTTTTTCCACTTTTAATTAAAATGTCCGTCATCCATAATGGAATGTCTAATTTTAAGAGCACCGGTTTATCGATAATAATAATCTACGGTATTGTTTTAGTCCCGTTATTAGAGGAGATATTATTCCGCGGGATGTTTCTCGGTGATTTTATAAAACTTTATTCTCCAATAAAGGCTATACTCTATAGCAGCATACTATTTGCCTTAATACATATAAATCCGTCACAAATGCTAACAGCATTTTTGGGCGGACTATTTCTCGGATTTGTATATTATAAAACAAATAATTTACTTCCTTGTATCGTACTGCATTCTGTAATAAATGGATTGAGCGGAATCTTATTTAAATATTGTTCACCAAATAGCTCTTACTTCAGTGATAATATCTTATTGTACATAATTTTTTATTTAGTTTGTTTAGCCGCACTTATTATATCAATCATATTTGTTGTGAAAATATTAAGTGCAGTTGAAGTTATAAAACCGGAAAATGTACAACCTGTTTAATCCATCAAAGACGGAGAGGTAAGTAAAGAGTCTTCGCCAAAAAGCAGGGAGTATTTAATAGCATTTTATTTAAGTATAAGCATTCAATAAATTCATAAGGAGTAAGATAATGGCAAATATTCTTTCAGTTGCAGGTTCAAATTCAAAATACAAACTCGAAGGCGCTAAACCTGCCGGTTTTTTAGGAGGCTTATGGCATGGAATGATAGCGCCAATAACTTTTATCGTAAGTCTATTCAATCTGAACGTTCGTATCTACGAAACGCAGAATAATGGTCGTTGGTACGATTTCGGTTTTTGCATTGGCGCCGGTATAATCTTCGGAAATGGCACTCATCAAGGAATTGTTCACGGCGTTTAACAACTGTATAACCTATGGATCAAAATATCGGAATGAATATGCGTGAATGATAAAATAAGCTGCATACGACTTGTATAGAGCGGTACAATTTGAAAGTTCACATTGTTGCAGTTTAGCAGCCTTCCGTTAGGTTGTTCAAAAATGTATGGAGAGAATAATGAAAAAAATAATTGTGTTAAGCAGTCTTTGTATTCTTGCTTTGTTC
>JALNWB010000118.1 GCA_023231105.1 Ignavibacteriaceae bacterium
TGATTCTTCAATACTATGCGGTTTAAATCCAAATTCCGATTCGGCTTTGATCGTTATCAGTCCCGATTTTAGCGGGCGTGGAGCCGGTTGGTTCAATTCTTTGGTAATGATCGGCGTGATGAGCGATTTATCTAAATTGAAATAATCAGCAATACGAAGAGTGAAATCATAGCGCGAGAGAAATTCTCTTCCACCAATGTGGTAAAGACCGAATTTCTTCTTTTCGATTACTTTGTGAATAGCGAAAGCCAGATCATCTAAAAAAGTAGCATTATTTATTTGATCGGTAACAATGCGGATCGGTTTATTGTTTCTAATTGAATCAACAACCCAGCGGACAAAATCGGCGCGCCCGGTTTTGATGATTCCATATAAAACATTTGTGCGTAAAATAGTAAACGGCGTTCCACCGATTTTTAATGCGTTTTCGCTTGCAAGTTTTGTACGTGCATAATAACCAAACGGATTCGGCGTATCAATTTCGCTGTAAGGACCTTTCGTCCCGTCAAAAACATAATCGGTAGAAATATGAATAATATGGCAATCAACAACGCGCGCAGCTTCAGTGATAAACTCTAATCCCTTTACGTTTACTTTCCAACAAAGTTCGCGGTCGGTTTCGGCTTTGTCAACATTGGTGTATGCGGCGGTATTAATTATTACATCAGGATAAAAGTTGAGAATAATATTTTTTACTTCATCGCGTTGAGTAAAATCAACTTGTTTGTAATCGATACCGGGGAAAAACGGTTCGGGCTCGCTTGATGAAGCAAGAATTTCATAATTCCCGGTTTGCGCAAAAAGGTGAATTGTCCGCTGCCCGAGCATTCCGTTAGCGCCAAAAATTAAAACTCTTTTTTTAAGAAAATCTTGAGAGAACATCGTGTCGTAAATCTTTCATTTTTTTTATTTCAGAATAAGAAGCAATACATCCGCCGGCAATATTTGCAAGGGTAAAAGCCTTTTCCATATTTTTATCTTTAATATAAGAAGAAAAGAAAGCCGCGCCAAAAACATCTCCGCAGCCGACTTTATTTTTCGTTTCAATTTGAATTCTCGGAACTGAAAGCGAAAAAACTTCTCCATTTTTCATTGTATAAACTGAAGCGCCGTGTGCGCTTTTTGTAACAAGAATTATTTTTGCTCCGCACTGCAAAAGTTCTTCCGCAATTTCTTTCTCCGATATTTTTTCACTTAGCGTAAAAAGTTCATGGTCGTTTGCTTGTACAATATCAACGGAAGAAATCCATTTCTTAACTTCGGGAATCTTGCGGAAATCTCTTCGGTAATTATCATCAATACCGCGTGCAAGTGAATGAATATCAAGGTAGATCGGTCCGTTATAATTTTTCCTGATCTGCTGTAAATCTTCAACGTTGATATCAAAACCGGTGATCATGTTGATAAAAATTCCATCAAATTTGTTGAGCGCTTCAAACGGAACGGTAAGCTTGTCGGTTATATTTTCGTAACGTTCGTGCCGTTCTTTCTTTTCAAAAACATTTAAATGAATTTTTGGAATTTTATCGACATAAGAAAAATAATCATGCTTAAATTGGTCATACACAAATGCGAACAATTCATAATTATCTTTTTGAATTGAAGTGCAAAGATAAATTTCATCTTCGGCATCTTTAAGAAAATGAAATCCGGAAGCGGAATAAAAAATCCCGCCAGGCTTTACTTCTTGTTCTTCGCCGTGAAATACAATATGGTCTTCCACCGTGTGCCCGATGATGAGTATTTTCATAACAAATCAATTTCTATAATGTAAAATGTGGGGAGAATTTCATGCAACACGGTGTGAATTTTTTTCGCATGGTGCAAAACTCTGTAACCCGGCGAGTAAACCGAATCCTGCAAATACGTTTCAAAATTTTCACTTGAACTGTGGAAGCAAATCTGTAATTTTGCTTCACCATTTTTCAGCAGATATTTGTTCGGTTCTATTTTTTCAATTTCAACTTCATGGTGCAAATGCAAATGAGAAACGATTTTGTGTTTCTTCCCGCCCAGAAATTCATCTTTAATTTTAATTTTCTTTTTCTCTTTAAGAAAATAAAATCCTCTTTTGCAGATTACAGGATCGGAAAGCCGGACGTACGCAAAATGCTGCGCAACCAGAATATCTTCTTCATTATCCGTTTGCCATTCAATGATCTTCGGTTTTGTTAAATCTTCTTTAATATTAAAAAGTCCGTTAAAATCAGCAAGCTGCGTATTATCTATCGAAAAAGTGTTGTGCGAAAAAACCGAACGAAGTTTATTACGCAAATCTTTATCAGCATAAAAAGAATACGTTCCCGAATCAACAAAAAATAATTTGTTTTTATAAAGCAGCTCGAAGGTGAACGTATCATTGTGTCCCGGAGCGCCGGAACCGGATTTACCTATTTCTGAAGCGCGAATAAACATATCTGTTTCTTTCGTGCGAAAGAGATAATGTCCGCCTTTGGTTAATCCAAACGATGATGATCGTTCCGCATTGCTTTTCATAGATTGAAAACTTCTTGTTGCTTCTGCTCCAAAAAGAAAAAGCAAATATGTTGACCCAGCCGCTTCAGGTAATTTTAATTTTTCATCATTAAAAAGATATGCACCGACGGAAAGCAATTCATCGATATATCTCGATTGATCAGATGATGAAAAATCTATAATTGGCGAAGTGAAGGCATCGCCAATGTTTGGGAGAGAATTATTTTTTTCATTTTGCGAAGTTGATCTTTTGTACTGGTTTAGCACAAATAACATTTCATGCAAACGCCGGTTGTATTCATCCGAAACTTTTTTCCCTTTTCGTTCCAAGAAATATTTTGCGAGCAAAAACAATTCTGTGTTTAACGGATGAAGTTGAACCGACTGCTCAAAACTTACTCCGTCTTCAAATACTTGCCGGCGGATCTCCTGTTCAAATTGAGAAGCAGAAAAATGGAAAAGTCTTTCCGCGTAAGCTTTGTTTTGAATGAACATGCTCGCGCACAAAAGCCCAAGATGAACAAGAACGTAACGGTGATCGCGAACTTCTGAATATTCAATAGTATGCTCTAGAAAAAGCGAGTGAAGCAAAACGGTTTCCTGGATGCGAAGAAAACGCTGCTCGTTTAGTAAAGGGGATTCAAGAAAAAAACCGAATCCAAAAATTATATTGATTAAACGAATTGCCGCTTCGGATGGATTTGCCCACTGCACGCCGGTAAAGTTTGCAGTAGATAAGATGAAATCATCAACAAGTGAAAAATACTTTTCAGAATATTTTTCGTCACTTGTTATAAGATATGCGGCGCCGAGTGTAGAGAGCTGGTGCATTCTTCCCAATTCCCAAGCGGTTTGCACGTCAACTCCTTTGGGAAAATCTTCAACAGAAATATTCCAATACGGTTCGTTTGGAAAAGCAAACGAAGAAAGATAATCGTAATCCCATCGAACTTTTTCACCCAACATTTTTTCTTCAACACCGAAAAAGGTAACCCGGTGCTGGAGAACTTTTTCTGCTTCAACTAAAATAGTTGCATCGCTTCCTTCTTCCTTTGAAAATTTCTTTATTAACTCTTTTTCGCTTGCAGAGGAAAGGACTGGAAAGGGAAAGGAATCTTTTAACACCTGCAGTTGTTGTTGATTATACGAGGGAAGTGACGGCAGTTTTATTTGCTTTCCATAACGTAATGCCGTTTCAACCTCGCGGCGGAATATTTTCTTTTTTGTTCCCGCATTAAAAGCGAGAAATTTATTTAACAGGCTCATGTTTTATAAAATAATTTAAAAATAAACGGATAATTTTGGAAACGAAGAGATAAAGCAACAAATTTTTACGAAAACTTCATTCAATTGAAATTACCATAGTTTAAAATAAAAATAATAATTAATTTTCTTTTAGTTTTGGTCATAATTACTTTCTCAAATCGACAAACGGATTTACTATGAAAATTGGAATTACTTGCTACCCAACATACGGCGGCAGCGGAGTTATTGCTACGGAACTCGGCAAAGAACTCGCATTAAAAGGTCACGAAGTGCATTTTGTTTCGTATGCACTCCCGTTTCGCTTAACGCATTTTGTTGAAAATATTTTTTTTCACGAAGTAGAAACAAGCAACTATCCATTGTTTGAATTTTCGTTGTACACGCTTGCACTTGCAAGTAAAATGGTTGAAGTTGCTCGGTACGAAAATCTCGATTTATTTCACGTTCATTACGCAATTCCTCATGCCACGAGCGCTTACCTGGCAAAACAAATTATCAAAGAGAAAAGTGATATTAAAATTATTACCACGCTGCACGGTACGGATATTTCGTTGGTGGGATTGGAACCCTCCTTTTCTCATCTCGTAAAATTCAGCATCGAGCAAAGCGATGGAGTAACCGCTGTCTCAAGAAATTTAAAAGGACAAACAATAACAAATTATAAAATCGAAAAAGATATTTGCGTGATTCCAAATTTCGTTGATACAAAAATATTTTCTCCTCAACCACCTGGACAATTAAAAAAACATTTGGCGCCAAACGGTGAAAAAATATTAATTCACACTTCAAACTTTAGACCCGTGAAAAGAGTATCGGATACTCTTAAAATTTTGAATATCGTTGCAAAAGAAATCCCGTGCAAACTTGTGTTAATTGGCGATGGACCCGATCGTTCCGAATGCGAGCGGTTATGCCGTGAGCTTGATTTGTGCGATAAAGTTATTTTCCTCGGCAAGCAGGATGGCTTGGCGGAGATTCTTAATTGCGGAGATTTATTTTTAATACCTTCACAATCGGAGAGCTTTGGTTTGGCGGCTCTTGAAGCGATGTCTTGCGGTTTGCCCGTTATCAGTTCAAGCGTTGGCGGTTTGCCGGAATTAATGTCCCACAACGAAACCGGTTACATCGCAGAGTTCGGTGATGTTGAACGGATGGCAAAATATGCAATTGAACTTTTGACCAACGAAAAGAAGTATCATACTTTTTCCACAAATGCACGGGCACGCGCGGTTGAAAAGTTTGATAAGTCGATCATCATTCCGCAGTATGAAGAGTATTATAAAAAGATTTTGAGCGGTAGTTAGTCATTGGTCAATAGTCATTTGCCATTCTTTTCAATTCAACTTGTTTAGGAGAAAAATATCCAAACTACAGAATTTATCGGTTACGCGGCTTCTGTTCTGGTGGCTGTTTCGCTTATGATGAGCGGAATTGTAAAACTTAGAATTATCAATTTAGCCGGTGCAATTATTTTTACGGTTTACGGACTGCTCATCGGCGCTTTGCCGGTGGCTATCGTGAACGGTTTCATCTGCGTCGTCGATATTTATTACTTGTATGATATTTTCAAAGCGAAAGAATATTTCAAAGTTTTGGAAGTGATGCACGACTCGGAATATCTCCACTACTTTTTAAATTTTCATGAACGTGAAATAAAAAAGTATATGCCGACTTTTTCATTTAAAGGAAATGACGACTCCATTGTTTTTTTCATCCTGAGAAATTCAATTCCGGCAGGATTAATTTGCGCTAAAAAGAATAGTGATGAAAGTCTTTTTGTAGAACTTGATTTTGTCATTCCCGGTTATAGAGATTTGAAGATCGGCAAATACGTTTATCAAAATATTTTCAGCAAAAAGAAGATTAAAAAACTTTACAGCAATCCCGGCAATGCAAAACATGATTCGTATTTACAGAAAATGGGATTTGTGAAAACCGAGTTAAACACAAAACCCATCTTCTGTTTGGAAATTGAATGATTTTTTTGCTTAAGCTTTTACAATCTTTTCGTTTACAATTCCGTTTTTACCAAACGCATTTCGTGTATCAACAATAAGCTGCGCGTTATCAGCTATCAATTGATAATCATAATTTGAATGATCGGTGCTGAGCAGCAACACATCATATGTTTGGATATTTTCTTTTGTCAGCGGAACCGATTCCATATCATATTCATATTTTCGTGTCTTCGGCAGTTTCGGCACATAAGGATCGTTATAATCAACAATACAGCCGCGCTCTCTTAAAATTTCAATTAACTTCAGCGAAGGCGATTCGCGCATATCGTCAATATCTTTTTTATATGATGCGCCGAGAATTAACACCTTCGATCCGTTAAGCGATTTTTTTTGTTTGTTCAATGCATCTGCTGTTTTTTCAATAACGTAATACGGCATTAAGGTATTTATTTCGCCGGCTAATTCAATAAACTTTGTGTTGATGTCGAACTCTCTCGCTTTCCATGTTAAGTAAAAAGGATCAATCGGGATGCAGTGCCCGCCGAGACCGGGACCGGGATAAAACGCATGAAACCCGAACGGTTTTGTTTTTGCCGCTTCAATTACTTCCCAGACATCGATGCCCATTCTATCAAACACTAACTTCAATTCATTCACTAAAGCGATATTGACCGAGCGATAAATGTTCTCCAACAATTTTGTTGCTTCGGCGGCTTTTGGAGATGAGACAGCAACAGTTTTTACAATTACTTGATTGTATAAAGCCTGCGTTATCTTTAAACAATTTGGAGTCATTCCGCCGATAACTTTTGGAATGGTTGCAGTAGAAAAATTTGGATTATTCGGGTCTTCTCTTTCCGGCGAAAAAGCTAAATAAAAATCTTCACCGACGATTAATTTTTCTTTTCCCGCTTGTGAATTTTCAAGTAAGGGAAGAAGAATTTCTTCGGTGGTTCCAGGATAGGTTGATGATTCAAGTACAACGAGTTGTCCTTTTCTAAAATATTGCGCGATCGTTTTAGCCGAATTGACGATGAAACTCATATCCGGTTCGCGGTGCTCATCCAAAGGAGTTGGAACACAAATAATTATTGCATCAACTTGCGGGAGCTGAGAAAAATCTGTTGTAGCTGAAAATTTTCCGGCAGAAACAACTTCATTTATTCTTTCCGAAGCAATATGTTTTATGTATGATTTACCTTCGGCAATAAATTTCGATTTTCTTTCATCAAGATCAAAGCCGACAACACGAAATCTTTTTTTTGCAAATTCAAGCGCCAAAGGTAAACCAACGTATCCCAATCCGATGATGCCGACTACCGCTGTTTTGTTTTCAATTTTATTTAAGAGTGTCAAACTATTTTTCCCTTTATTCTATTTAATCATTTTTGTGGTTGAAAAATAAGAAAAGAAACCGGAACATTTATGAGCAGCCGCCTCTCATTTGAAGAATTTACTTGAGCGAATAAATCCACAATTCGTTCGTTTCATCGTTAACTAAAAAAAATTTATCAGCGGCAGCATTAACGGCAATACCTTCAAACTTATACAGAGGCAAATCAAACTTTTGCAGAACGCCTTTGTCTTTACTCCATTTGTAAAGGGCGCTGCTTTCATCGCTGAGAATAAAAAAGCTGCTCTCTTTTGGTGAATAGACCATATCGGAGAAATCTTTTGCAAAATAAATTTCTCTTTGTGTTTTTATAGTTAAGTCGGAATTCAGCTCTATAAATCTTCCGGGCTCTTTTTCATTTAAAAGAAAAATTGTTCCTTGCTCATCTTGCGCGACGCCTTCCAGCCCACTGTTCAATGGTCCGGACAAAGGAATATATTCGCTTCGCAAAACATTGCCGTCTAAATCAATTTGCACAAGTTCTCTTTTTCTTTCTTCAACAATCCAAAGCGATTTAGTCGAAGTATCGAGAGCGATTCCTTCCAAATCCTCCCCGGTATAATTTAATGTTTTTAAGATTGTTCCGGTAGAATCGGTTTTATAAATTTTTTGGTCCCCGCCGCTGACGATCCAAAAAACATTTTCCGCTTCATTGTAAGCGATTCCCGAAGGTTCGCCGAAAGAAAGTTTATATGTTCCTATGAGATGCAATTGACTTGCCGAACTGCCGAGATCTCCGCCGCATCCAAATAGGGTAAGCGGAATGATCCCTACAAAATAAGCTAACGTTAATCGATTTAATTTCATTCCACACACTATACTTTTTCTTCATCGAAGAAGAGATTAATATTCTTAACACCGCTAACGTTTCTCAATTCTTCTACAAATCGGTTTGCGCTGCTTTTCTTTTTAAAAGAAACATAATAGGAATATTCCGCCAAAGATGTTTCTTCCGTGGTTTTGATATTAATAATGTCAAAACGGCTGCAGAAATTTTCCAAAACAGAAATACATTCGCCGGTTTTTTTTTCATCTAAGAAAAATGAAAACTGGAGTAAATATTGTTCCTTCCGGAGAGTAAACAAATTTGTTTTTGAAAAAAGAAAAAGGATTGTGCCGATAAAAAGAGAACCGACAATTGCCAAACGATGATACCCGACTCCCGCAGCCATCCCGATCGCCAAGCCGAAAAAAATATAGACGATATCAAGCGTCTCCTTTATTGCCGTGCGAAAACGAATGATTGACATTGCGCCTACCAAGCCAAACGCGCGTGCTAAATTATTCCCGATCACCATTATCACCAATGAGGTGATAAGCGAAAGAAAGATTATTGAATTGACAAAACTATCGGAATAACCGGGACCTTTATAACTAATCCGGTAAATAAACGTGATGAAAAAACTGCAAAGCAGACTGACCAAAATGTTGATGACGATTTCCGAAATGGTCGGCGCAAAAACATTTATTGATTGGAGATTTTCTAACATAGTTTTTTCCTTTAGATAGCTAACATCGGGTTAAAGCGCATTTGTCTTTTATTGATATCAATGCAATTCGTGTATTTAGAAACGGAAATTCTTTGCAAATTATTTTTGGTTATCATCCGCGGAATCCATGCAGGGAATGTTTGATGAAATTTAATTTCCAGGATGAAAAAATCCGGGAAGGCGACTTTTAAATTTTGCTCGTTATAAAAATCATCGAATGTTGGCTTTATCGATCCGCGTAAATTTTTATCAAAAGTAATCCGTAAATCATACCCGTATTTTCCCATAAATGCTTCACGCTCGTAAATTACCAAACATGATGGAAAAAGCCGTTTGGAATAATAGTGAAAAAGAAATTTGTTTGCTTCTTCAAGTTCGCTGATCCCGTTTGTTCGCCGGAGCAAATAGTCTTCGGCATTTTTTGTTTGCAGAAGAGAAGGCAAATCTTTAAGATAAAGTCTTGCCCGGTCTTTAAAAATAAAATTTTCGTTTTTTCGTTTGATCTCTAAAAAAACCAGGCTTTCTTCTTCCCATTCATTATAAACCCGGAGTCTATATTTGTTTCTTATTTTATAACCTTCATACTTTTCCTGATAGCAAAGAAGATCAGCCGTATCTAAGTAGATACTCCGCACACAATAATCTTTGTTGGGACGGATTTCGGCGTACGGATCATAATTCATATAAATCAAAACTTCCGTGCGAATTTTGGGCAACAAGTTTATCGGCGCTAAATATTTATATTCTAATTTACTCGTCATCGTTTAATTTAGAATATAGCTTGTTAAGTAATTCCAAATTGAAATTGATCCAAGCCGGATAGTCCCTTGAGTTATCATTCCAGGCAAAAGCTGTTTTCCGGAATTGTTAATCAAAATTGCGGCTATGATCACTTGTTCGCCGTTCAACATTTTCACTTCCTTTGAAAGTGAAAGAAGCTTCGCTTTAAAATCTTCAGCATGGTTCTCAAACTTTACGGAAACTGATTCTCCTTCCATCAACGCATTCATATATGCAATTTTTAACGGCACATTCATTACCACCTGGTCAAGATTAATTATTGACAAAATGGTATCGGAAGAAAACGAACGGTTTACAATTCCGTTTATCGGCGAGATCACAACAAAATTTTTCGAACGTCTTTTTAACACGTCAAGTTCGTTGGTTAATGCCGTTATTTTTGATTCAACTAATTTTAACGTTTCGGGTTTTAAGCCGCTGGTTATTGCTTCAAGCTGCGATTGATAAATAGATATTTCAATTTCAAGCTGTTTAATTTCCCACAAATCTGTTTCGTACTGTTCTGCCGGAAGAAAGCCTTTTTTGTACAATTGTTCGTTACGTTGAAATGTATTTTTTTTCTGTCCAAGTTTTGCTTTTGCAAATTCCAAACGATTTTTTGCTTCGGTGATGAGCGGCGGTTTTTCCCCGGTTTTATTTGCAGCAAGTTCCGCTTTGGCAACGGTTAGTCCCCCTTCAAGACGAACAATATTTTCTTCAACATCGCTGGAGCGAATAACGCCAATTGAATCACCAGCTTTTATTTCTTTTTTGTTTTTCATCGATTCAGCAAAAGAAAAAATCATTGATTCGCCCCGCTGGAATTGCGTAACTCCGAATGCATTTGAAAATCCGGTTTCATAATCCATCAGAGTAGAAGTTAGTTGCCCGTCGGTTCCCTTTACGATCTGCCATTTTTGCTGCGGGTGTACCTCAGCAAAAATGCCTAACGAATGCGGAACTTTTATTCCGCTAACTAAAAGCAAAAGCACCACTACACAAAAAAGGAGAATGCCAACAATTACTTTTCGCTCAATTTTTTTCTTCATGTTTATTCCGGACTTACTAAACTAGTTATGTTTTTCATTCTATTAAATTTTGTAATTCTTATTTTAAAATTATCATCTTCTTCGTTTGCAAAAAACTGCCTCCGCTGAAGGAGGAGCGTAGTTGATAAAAATAGACTCCGCTTGACAATTCGTAATTCCTAATTCCTAATTCGTAATTATAACTCCCCGCAGGTTTTTCTTCATTCACTAAAGTTGCAACTTCGGTTCCAAGAATATCAAATACTTTTAAACTAACTTTACTGAAAACCGACAACTGATAACTAATAACTGTGCTTGGATTAAACGGATTAGGATAGTTTTGAAATAGCTCAAATGTCTTCGGTTGATTGTTTTCATTTTCAACTTTTACGAATACATCATTTATTCCACCAGGCGTTCCAAGATTAAACGAAGCTTTCCAATTTTCCGCAAGCGTGTTATCAAGAGCCGGATTTATCAACGCAAGCGTTGCTCCAGTTCCGTTTGGTTCTAAAGCCCATGGCGATGATGAAGTGTAACCAACGGAATCAATCAACGTTCCATTTTCATTATATAGGCGGACGGTTTCTGCTGTTGAAGAAAGACCGAAAGAAAAATTACCAATCATATTTATAACATTTGGAAAGATGGTTCGGAATTTTATGCTGTCGTTTGCCAGAATTAAATATGCATCCGGCTCTAAAGAAATTTCCGGTAAAAGAAATTCATGTGAATCATCATCATCTTTTAATTTCCAATTTTTCAGAATTACATTTTCTTTCCCGCTGTTGTAGAGTTCAATCCAATCGCCGCAATCGAAAGATGAAGAGGATTTATAATTGATCTCGTTGATCACGATGTTCTGATTTTCAGCAGCGTCTTTAACGAAAATTGCTTGCACTACCGAATCGCCGGTTAAGGTAACATTTATTTCCGGATTAGTGGAAATTCCCTTCCAACCCGCAAAAACAAAACCTGGTTTTGGTTTTGCAGTTAAAGTTATCGGAGTGTTTTTAAAATATTTTCCCTTAAAAGAAGCTTTATCTATTGGATAAGATTGCAACGCAACGCTGCCACCCAAAGTATCGTTTACCGTTAACGTTAAGTTTGCGAGACCGCCTAATTGAAATTTCGAAATAATAAATGCGCGCATATAGGTATCGCGTAATTGTACAAAAGTACGGATGCGGGAAATATTTGTTTCCCAGCTATTCTGCATCGTGTTCTTCCACTTTGTAGTATGGCGATTTATTTCCGGTGCAATTTCATCATGCACTTGATTTAACAAGAGAGAGGCAGAATCCGGTGAAAAAGTTGTATTCAGCAAATGCGCAAAAGATGTAATAAAATCATTCTTGAAATCATTATTGGTTAAAAACTTGCACAGCATAAGAGTTGACCACGGGGGATTCGGCCAAGCCGGCCCATTTGTCGCGGTTGCAAAGGCAAGCGTGTTGAATTTGTAATCTTGTTGCGGGAAAATATATTCAGCTAATCCTACGCAATAATCGAGATCATAGGTAAGCCATTTCCACTTCCCGGTTTCAGTTCTTTCACGCCAAACTTTCATATTGTTACCGGGCCAATCGGTATTGTTCGCATAAATTTCCGCTATCTGATAATTCTTATAATTCTCAACCTCCATTTGAGATTGAACAAAATCGTAATTTACTTTAGCACTGATATCTTTTTGAGAGATAAAGTCATATAACGTTGAAAAATGCTCATTCGAGCGGTACCCGATCTCTGTAGCCAAATCCACAATGTCGACATTTGCCGGGTCAACTCCATAAGTATTTGAAAGGAATTCTTCGTTTAATTTTTCTCTAAACGTATGAATTCCCCAATACTCATTATTCAAATAAACGACACAGAAGCGGGTAGCCTGAACACCAATGTCTAAATTTTCAAACATTCTACTCATATATCGATCGCGAAGCAGGGTATAAGTAAAATCATTTCCTCCGTTACGCAAAACAACATTTTCAAAATTTTCAGTCTTTTTCCCAGGGTAGAATTGATACTTCATTTTATTAAATCCGTAGCTTCCGCGTAAATAGATTGCTAATGATTTCTGATCAAACGCACGGCTCCAGTTTCCGTAAATCTTTATTCCGGCATCAACACTAA